>NZ_JBAKFQ010000006.1:0-223362 GCF_053484255.1 Martelella sp. FLE1502 | reverse complement strand
AAGCCGCTCGCCACGTTTCTCTTTCTTCACATATTCAATTGTCCAAATAACCGACAGATGGAACCATCCGTCAAAATTCCGTTTCGCGTGCCAAACCTTTTGAGTTCAAACACGTCAATCAGCAGAGCTAATTGGCGAAATTAGGGTCAACAGTGTTGTTCGCGAGAGCGACCGTCGACCCCGTCGGTGATGCGCATATAGGGTGAACCGGCCTTGGAAGTCAACAAGGTATTTTCAAAAAAGCGCATTTATTTGCGAATTTCCTCTTTCCCATTGACCGCGACGGCCCCGGAGGGCCTGTCTTCATTGGGAAACAGCACCGGAAGGCAGGTTCATGAATAATCTTATTACCGATATCGACAGCATTTCAGTCGGCCATGCCCATGATCTCGACCTCGCCTCGGGCGTGACCGCGATCATCTTCGATCGGCCCGCGGTCGCCTCTGGTCTTGCGCTTGGCGGCGCGCCCGGAAGCCGCGACCAGCTTCTGCTCGATCCGGCCCGCACGGTGGAGACGGTGGACGCCTTTGTGCTGTCCGGCGGATCGGCATTTGGACTCGATGCGGCCGGCGGCGTGCAGTCCGGCCTTCGCGCCGACGGTCGCGGTCTCGCGATCGGCCCGGCGCTGATCCCGATCGTGCCCGGTGCCATTCTGATGGACCTTCTCAATGGCGGCAACAAGGGATGGGGGCTACATGCGCCCTATCGCGATCTCGGCTATCAGGCCTATCGCAGCGCTCAACAGGGACCGTTCGCGCTCGGCACGGTCGGCGCCGGAACCGGCGCTACGACGGTCAATCTCAAGGGCGGACTTGGTTCCGCGAGCGCGGTCAGCGCTGCGGGTTTCACCGTGGCGGCGCTGGTGGCCGTCAATGCCATGGGCAGCGTGACCATGGGGGACAGCCCCTATTTCTGGGCAGGCAGCCTCGAGCGCGACGGCGAGTTCGGCGGCCGCGGCCTGCCCGCGACCATGCCGGAGGATGCCCATCGTCTCGCCATCAAGGGCGGGCCAACCACCGCGACGACGATCGGCGTGGTGGCCACCGACGCGCGGCTGACAAAACAACAATGCCATCGTCTCGCCGTGATGGCCCATGATGGCCTCGCCCGGGCGATCCAGCCGGCGCATCTTCCCTTCGATGGCGACACGGTTTTGTCGGCGGCGACCGGCGAGAAGCAGGCTCCTGATGATTTGGCCTTCGCCGAAATCTGCATGCTGGCGGCGAGCACGATGGCGCGGGCGATCGCGCGCGGGGTCTATGAAGCAGAAACGCTCCCTCAAAGGGGAGCGCTTGAAAGCTGGAAAGAAAAGTTCGGGCGGCGCTGACGCCGCCTTTTACTGGGCGGCGTAACCGCCGCCGATCGCCACGTTCAGCGCCACGAAATCACTGGCCTGCTGGGCGATCGCATTGGCGAGGTTGGCTTCCGCATCGGAGACCGCGCGCTGGGCATCGAGCACGTCCAGCAGCGAGATCGCGCCATCCTTGTAGCTCGAGGTCGAAAGCGACAGGGCGTCGCGATAGGAGGCGACGGTCGCCCGCAGCGATGCCACGGTGCGGCCATCGCGGGTCACCTGCGCCAGCGCCGATTCGACTTCCTGCACGGCATTGAGCACGGTCTGCTTCCAGGCGAGATAGGCCTCGCGCGCCTGCGATTCGGATTTTGTCACATTGGCCCGAAGCGCGCCGCCATCAAAGATCGGCAGGTTGAGCGTCGGACCGAACGACCAGGACGACACGCCGGCATTGCCGAGCGAGCTTCCCGAAACGCTGGCCTGAATGGTGCCGCCGAGGGAAATCGACGGATAGAGCTGGGCCTCCGCGACGCCAATATTGGCGGTGGCGGCAGCCAGATTGCGTTCCGCGCCGCGAATATCGGGCCGGTTCCGGATCAGGTCGGCGGGCACGCCGGAGGCAAGGCGCGCCTTGGCCACCGGGATCGGCTTCACCTTGTTCATCTGGTCGATCAGCGTTGCGGCGGGAAGCCCCATCAGCGTCGACAGCGCATAGACCTGCTTGCGGTAATCGGCCTCAAGCTGCGGGATCGTGGAAAGCTGCGCGTTCACCAGACCTTCCGACTGGACAACGTCGAGCCGCGAGGCAGCGCCGGCCTCGAGCTGGAACTGGGTGAGCCGCAGCGTCTCGCGCCGGCTGTTGAGGTTGGAGCGCGCGATCGCCAGACGCTCCTGATAGAGCCGGGCGGCGATGTAGGCATCGATCAGCTGGGAGATCAGCGTGAGCTTGGCCACATCCGCGCTGGCATAGGCGGCGTCGAGCTGGTCGAGGGCTGCTTCGCCGGAACGGGCATAAAGGCCGAACAGATCAAGCACCCAGGACACCGGAACCGATCCGCCGAAGGTGTTGGTGATCTTGCGCGACTGAGCCGAGGCGCCGTCGCCGCCAGACGCGCCGACGGTATCCGAGCCGTTGAGGTTGACCTGCGGATAGGCCCCCGCCGTCGCGGACACGACATTGGTCTCGGCCTGCACGATCCTCTCGAGCGCCTGCAGCACCGAAAGGTTCTGCACCATGCCCTGCTGGACATAGCTGGTCAGCAACGGGTCGTTGAATGCGCTCCACCAGGCGACATCGGTCACATCGCCGACCGGCTGGCTGCTGCCTTCGCTGAACTTGTCCGGCAGCGCCGCTGTCGGCGCCACGTAATCCGGCCCGACGACACAGCCGGACAGGAAAACCATGAGCAGCGGAACGGATGCAATACGGCGCAACAACATCTGAAAATATCCTGTCAGTTCTGCCGATCCGCGACGCGGACCAACGGCCTATTAGTAAGCGCCGGGCCGCGCCCGGCGCAATATGGTTAACCCGGTTTTAAACCGCCTGTTGCTCTTCTGCCGCTTTCTCGTCCTTCTTGCCAATGCCCATGATGCGGCAGACGGCGACGAAGAACGAGGGAACGAAGAAAATGCCAAGGGTGGTTGCCGCCAGCATGCCGCCGAACACGGCCGTGCCGATCGCATTCTGGGCGGCCGAGCCGGCGCCCGTCGCCAGCACCAGCGGCGTGACGCCGAGGATGAAGGCGAGCGAGGTCATGATGATCGGCCTCAATCGCATGCGGGCGGCGTGAAGGGTGGCGTCGTAGAGCGAATCGCCCTTCTCGCTCTGCTCGCGCGCGAATTCCACGATCAGAATGGCGTTCTTCGCGGCCAGGCCCATTGTGGTGAGCATGCCGACCTTGAAGTAGATGTCATTCTCCATGCCCCGCAAGTTCGCCGCCAGAACCGCGCCGAGAATGCCGACCGGAACCGCCAGGATCACCGCGAACGGAATGCTCCAGCTTTCATAAAGCGCGGCAAGGCAGAGGAACACGAACAGCACCGAGATCATGTAGAGATACGTCACCTCATTGCCGGAGATCACCTGCTGCAGGGACATATCCGTCCACGCCACGGTGAAGCCGCCGGGGGTCTGTTCCACCATGTCGACAAGCTGGTCCATCGCCTGGCCGGAGGCAAAGCCCGGCAGGGTCGAACCCTGGATATCAACAGCGGAGTTGCCGTTGTAGTGGGCCAGCGAAGGCGCGCCCGTGGTCCATTCGATATCGGTGAAGGCGGAGAACGGCACCATATCGCCGCTGAGATTGCGGGCATACCAGCGATAGATGTCCTCGGGCTGCATGCGGTAGGGCGTATCACCCTGCACGTAGACCTTCTTCACCTTGTCGTCGAGCGTGAAGTTGTTGATGTTCGAGCCGGCATAGATGGTCGCCAGCATGCCGGTGGCTTCGGCGATGCTCACGCCATAGGCGCCGGCTTTCTGGTCGTCGATCGCAAGCTTGAGCTGGGTTTCATCCGGCTGGGTGTCGGTGCGAACCTGCGCGGCGATGCCGCCCTGATTCATCTGCCGGATGATCCGGTTGGTAACCGCAAGCGTCGCCTCCTGGCCCTGATTGCCGCTGTCCACCACATAGCCGGTCCAGCCGGTGGACTGGCCAAGGCCCGGAATTGACGGCGGCTGCACCACATAGACCTGCGCATCACGCACATTCATGTAGAAATAGCCGTTGGCGCGCTGGGCCACCGCCGCTGCGGTCAGGCTCTTGTCCGTTCTGTCGTCGAACGGCTTCAGCTCGACGAAGGCCATGGCGTAGTTCTGGCCCTGACCGGCGAAGGAGAAGCCCAGAACCGTGAACACGGCCTCGACGGCGTCTTTTTCCTGGTTGCGGAAATAGGCGCCCACCTGCTCCGTGACGGCGCCGGTTCGCTCCGTCGTCGCTCCCGTCGGGAGGTTGACGATCACGAACAGCGAGCCCTGGTCCTCATCGGGAAGGAAGGATTCGGGAAGCTGGGTGAAATAATGGTAGACCCCGAAAAGCAGGATGGCGAAAACCGCGAAAACCGGGATCAGCCACCGGAGCATGAGCGCGACGCCGTGGATATAGCCATTGGTGACGCGTTCGAAGCCGCGGTTGAAATAACCCGAAAGGCCGCGATCCTTCTTGGTCGGATCGACGGGCTTGAGCAGGGTCGCGCACAGCGCCGGGGTGAAGATCATCGCCACCAGAACCGACAGGATCATCGCCGCCACGATCGTGATCGAGAACTGACGGTAGATGATGCCGGTGGAGCCGCCGATGAATGCCATCGGAATGAACACCGCCGTCAGCACCATCACGATGCCGACCAGCGCGCCCTGGATCTCGCCCATGGATTTCTGCGTCGCCTCCTTCGGCGGCAGACCGTCCTCGTGCATGATTCGCTCGACGTTCTCGACCACGACGATCGCGTCGTCCACCAATAGGCCGATCGCCAGCACCATGGCGAACATGGTGAGCGTGTTGATCGAGAAGCCGGCAAAGGCAAGCACCCCGAAGGCGCCGAGCAGCACGACGGGCACGACAAGCGTGGCGATGAGCGTTGCGCGCAGGTTCTGCAGGAAGACCAGCAGGACCACGAACACCAGCACGATCGCCTCGAACAGGGTGTGAACCACCTGCTCGATCGACAGTTCGACGAAAGGCGTCGTGTCATAGGGGTAGATCACATCGACGCCTTGCGGCAGCGACGGCTTGATCGAATCCATGAAATCGGTCACCGCTTTCGAGGTGTCGATCGCATTGGCGCCATTGGCGAGCTCGACGGCGAAGCCGGCAGCCGGCAGGCCGTTATAATAGGTGTAGAACTGGTAGTATTGCTGGCCGAGCTCCACCCTGCCGACATCCGAGAGCGTGACTGTCGCACCGTTCTCCGTCGATTTCAGGATGATGTTCTCGAACTCCATCACGTTTTCGAGCTGGGTCGCCGAAACCGCGGTGATGCTGAGCTGCTGGCCCTCGACGGAGGGATTGCCGCCGACATCGCCGACGGCAACCTGCTGGTTCTGCGCCTGGATGGCGTTTGAAACGTCGGCAACCGTCAGATTGTACTGGTTGAGCTTGTAGGGATCGAGCCAGACGCGCATGGCATAGGGCGTGTAGAATCCCTGCACGCTGCCGACGCCTTCAAGGCGGGCGATGCTGTCATTGATCGAGCTGTCGATGATATTGCCGAGGTCGGCGGCGGAATACTGGCCGCTGCTGTCGGTCAGCGCGACAACCATCAGGAAGCTGGAGGACGAGCGGCTGACGGTGATGCCGAGATTGCGCACCACGTCGGGAAGCTGGGGCTGCACGAGCTGCAGCTTGTTCTGCACCTCGACCTGGGCGATTTCCGGATCGATGCCGGGGCCGAAGATCACCGAGATCTGCGACAGGCCGGGCGACGACGTCGAGGTGAGGTAGAGCATGTCGTCGAAGCCGGTCAGACCGTCTTCGATAACATTGGTCACCGTCGTTTCGACCGTTCTGGCACTCGCGCCCGGATAGCTGGCGGAGAGCGAAATCGTCGTCGGCGCGATCTGCGGATATTGCGAAATCGGAAGCTGGGATATGCCAAGCCCGCCGATGAGCATGATCACAATGGCGATCACCCAGGCGAAAACGGGTCTGTTGATAAAGAAATTAGCCATTAATCATACCTCGAGCGCTTGGTTCCGGTGCCTGCACAAGCCTTGCGCTCAGCCATTTCCGCCTGTTGATCCTGCAGCGCTTGATGAACCACCGCTCGAAGAACCGCCGGAGGAACCCGACGTGTCATCGACCACAACGCCCTTGTCATTGATCTTCGCCGGCACCGGCGTGACGTCGGTCACCCCGCCCACCAGCGACTGGAAGCCGTCGACGATCAGACGGTCGCCGTCCGAGACGTTCTTCTGCACCAGCCAGGAATTGTTGGAGACCATCACATTGTCGAAGACCCTGGTCTCGACCTTGTTGTCGGATGTCACGAACATCGCCGAAACCTTGCCGCCGGCCTCGATCTGGGCGGCGAGCTGCGGGATGAGATAGCCCTGTTCCTCGGCAACCGTCAGTGTCGCGCGCACGAACATGCCGGGCAGCAGAACATGATCCGGATTGTCGAAGATGGCGCGCAGGTTCACCGTGCCGGTCGACTGGTCCACCGTGCGGGCCGAAACATCGAGATTGCCGGTCACGTCATAGGTGCTGCCGTCGTCGAGCTGAACATTCACCTTGACCTTGGACAGGTCGCTTTCGGATTTGAAATCGGCATATTTGCCGGTGGCCGACAGAACCTGTCCGGCTGATTCGTACATGTCGACATAGATCGGATCGAGCTGGTTGAGATCGACCAGCGGCGTCGAGGACGTCGGCGAGGCGAGGTTGCCGACCGAAACGTTCGACACGCCGAGAACGCCGCCGAAGGGCGCGGTAATCTTTGTGTGATCGAGGTTGATCTGCGCCGATTTCACGGCCGCTTCGGCCGCGCTGACATCCGCGAGCGCGGTATCATAGCGGGTCTTGGCGTCGGTCACCTGGATTTCGGTGGCGCCGGTGTTCACGATCCGCTGATAGCGCTCGTAGTTTTCCTTGGCCCCGGGAACGGCGGCCTTGGCCTTGTCGAGGCTGGCCTGCGCGGACGCAAGAGAGGCCTCGTAGGTATCGGCTTCGATCTCGTAAAGCAGGTCGCCGGCGTTGACCAGGGCGCCGTCCTTGAAGGCCTTGTTGGTGATGATGCCGGTCACCTGCGGGCGGATCTCGGCATACTGATAGGCAACCGCACGCGCCGGCAGGGTCGTGGTCAGCGGCACCGTCTGCTCCGTCAGCGTGATAACGCCGACCTTCGGCGGCGGAGGCTGCTGACCGGCCTGTTGGTTCTTGCCATCATCACTGCAAGCGCCGAGCGCGAATGCGAGAACGGTAAAGGCAGCGATCGGAAGCTTGCGCGACAGCATGGGCACCTATCCAGAATAGAAAATGAACAATGGTCGTTTTCTTAACACAGTCTAAACGTGGCAGGAAACAACATATCTGCCACACACGAGATCGGATTGAGGCAGGACGCCCCTTTATTGCCTTAGTGACGTATCTCAGAAATCATCACTTTGCAACTCGGTATTTCAATCCGCTGTCGATCATGTCGATAATCAGCGCCGTCTTGTCCGAAAGCGCTGGCGGATCAACGCAATGCAACATCTTCGGGTGCAGCACGCTTGCCAGCATGTCCACGACCACCTCGGCATCGCGCGCCGGGTCGCCCGGGCGGTAAATGCCGGCCTCCATGGCTTCGGCGATCAGGGCGCAGAGTTTGTCCTCGACGAGCCGGCGATAGATTCTGCCGCCCTTGGCGGGATCTTCCAGAACCAGCGGGATCATTTCGAAAAGGTACTGATTCTCCAGCTTGTCGCTGACATGCTCGCGCGCGAGCCGCGAAAGAAAAAGCCTCAGCTTCTCGTCCGGCGCTCCCGATGAATCCTCGATGCTGCAACGCTCCGCCAGCCTGCGGCCGTGGCGATAGGCAATTGCCCGGCCAAGCGTTAGCTTGCTCTTGAAGTGCTTGAACACATTGGCCGGCGACATGTTCAGCTCGGCGGCGATATCGGCGATCGACACGGCGGCAAAACCGCGCGCGCGGAAAAGACGCTCGGCGGTCGCGAGGATCGCCTCTCTCGTCTCCGCGCCCGTTCGCCGAGGTCTGCGCATCAGCCCCAGTTCCCGTCGGGATAATAGGCCTTGAGGTTCGCCCTCACCCGCGCCTTCACGCTGTCGCCGCTTTCATCCGGGGAGAAAGCTTTGCCGGTGATCATCTCGAAGGCCCGGCCATAGACCTCGGAGGCCGCCAGCACGACATCTTCGGGAATTTCCGGAATCGGGTCCTTATAGGGGTCGCAGCGCGCCACCACCCAGGAACGGATAAAATCCTTGTCGAAGCTTTCCGGCCGTTCGCCCGCCGCAAACCGCCGCTCATAGCTTTCCGCCATCCAGTAGCGGCTCGAATCCGGCGTGTGAATCTCGTCGGCAAGCAGGATATTGCCGTCGGCATCCTTGCCAAACTCGTATTTGGTGTCGGCGAGGATCAGGCCGCGCTTCGCCGCGAGCTCCTGACCGCGCGCAAAAAGCTTCAGCGCCGTCGACGAGACCTCGTCCCACTCGGCCTGCGTCAAAAGCCCCTTTTCAACGATCTCGTCCGCCGTCAGCGGCTCGTCATGACCGCCATCGAAGGCCTTGCTGGTCGGGGTAATGATCGGTTCCGGCAGCGCCTCGTTGTCGCGCATGCCATCGGGAAAGGTGATGCCGTAGATCGTCCGCTCGCCGCGCTTGTAGCGGGTCAGGATCGAGGTATCGGTGGTGCCGGCGAGATAGCCGCGCACGATGATTTCCACCGGCAGGATGTCGAGCCTTCTGCCGACCACCACATTCGGATCGGGATAGGCGACCACGTGATTGGCGGCGATATCGGCGGTTTCCTCAAACCAGAACCGGGCGATCTGCGTCAGTATCGCGCCCTTGTGCGGGATCGAAGCCAGCACCCGGTCGAACGCGCTGATGCGGTCGGTGGTGATGATGATCCGCCGGCCATCCGGCAGATCGTAGTTTTCCCTGACCTTGCCGCGGTAGTAATTCGGCAGCTCCGGAAAAAAGGCTTCATCGAGAACACGCAAGAACAATCCCTTCCCTGTTTTCGGCCCTGCCGCAAAGTGTGGAATCTTGCAAAGCCTCACCGCCCTCATTACAGATTGTTAACCTCGTCGGCAATCACAATGAGGGTCCGCCGCCCTCATGCAGGTGTCCCATGGATTTCATTCCGTCGCTTCCCGTTCTCCTCGCCTTTTCCGCCGCAACCCTGCTTCTGGCGCTCACCCCCGGCCCCGACATGACGCTGTCGATCAGCAAGGCGCTGAGGGAGGGCCGGGCCGCGGGCCTTGCCGTTCTGATCGGCACCAATCTCGGCATCTGCGTCCACACGATCCTGGTCGCCTTCGGGGTCTCCGCCCTGATCATCGCCTCGCCCACCGCCTTCTTCATCCTGAAAAGCGGGGGTGCTGCCTATCTGCTCTGGATCGCGGTGATGGCGATCCGCAAGGGCAATAATTTCGTGCTGGAGGCCGAGGCGCGGCCGGAGCGCAAACGCGGCTCGCTGAAGGCGGCAATGGCGAACGGCTTCTGGGTCAATCTGCTGAACCCGAAGGTCATCATCTTCTTCATGACCTTCCTGCCGCAATTCGTGACGCCGAACGATCCGAACGTCACCGGCAAGCTGCTCTTCCTCGGCTTCACATTCATCACCGTCGCGATCCTCCCGACCATCGCGATCGTTCTGGCCGCCCACCGGCTCTCCGGCTGGCTGAAGACCCACAAACGTGTGCTGCGCGCCATCGACTACCTGTTCGCCGGCGTGTTCTCGCTGTTCGCGGTGAAGATATTGCTCACGCAGGCGCGGTGAAATAAGATCGACGGCCATGAAGGCACAAGAATTTGACAGGCGGTTTGAGGCAAGCGAGGACCTGAGCGACGCTATCGACTGGTCGCGGGCTCACCGACCAAACGCGCGGCCCGAGCACGACGGCACCTCGCCGCACAGCCCCCAAAACTTCTCGCCCCGGAGGGGAGAGATGTCGCGAAAGCGACAGTGAGGGGGGAGTCTGTCGCCGCGAACGCCGTCACGAGACGAGATGCCGCGCCACCCTCACTGCCCCTTTCGGGGCATCTCTCCCGCCAGCGGGAGAGAGTAAAGGGAGCAAGCGGCAAACGCAGCGCTTCGTCTCAATCCCCGTGATTGGCGATCATCATCGCCTCATAGGCGAGCCGCTCGGTCTTGCGCATGCGCTCGGATTCCGACTTCAGCTGGCCGCAGGCCGCCAGGATGTCGCGGCCGCGGGGGGTGCGGATCGGGGAGGCGTAGCCTGCCTGGTTGATGAAATCGGCGAAGCGCTCGATCGTCTCCCAGTCCGAACACTGGTAGTTCGACCCCGGCCACGGGTTGAACGGGATCAGGTTGATCTTGGCCGGCACTCCCTTCAGGAGCTTCACAAGGTCGCGCGCATCCTCAAGGCTGTCATTGACGTCCTTCAGCATCACATACTCAAACGTGATGCGCTTGGCGTTCGACAGGCCCGGATAGTCGCGGCAGGCCTTGATCAGCTCTTCCAGCGGATACTTCTTGTTGATCGGCACCAGAATGTCGCGCAGATCGTCGCGCACCGCATGCAGCGAAATCGCCAGCATGCAGCCGATCTCGTCGCCGGTGCGGTAGATTTCCGGCACCACGCCGGAGGTCGAGAGCGTGATCCGCCGCTTCGACAGCGACAAGCCGTCCTCGGCGGAGGCGATCAGCAGCGCCTTCTTGACCGCTTCGAAATTATAAAGCGGCTCGCCCATGCCCATCATCACGATATTGGTGACCTTGCGATCCGATTCCGGGATAAAGGCGCCGTTCGGGGCGTCGCGGTTCGGAAAATCGCCGAGCGCGTCGCGGGCAACCAGAAGCTGGCCGAGAATTTCCTCAGGCCGCAGATTGCGCACCAGACGCTGGGTGCCGGTGTGACAGAAGGAGCAGGTCAGCGTGCAGCCAACCTGGCTGGAAATGCAGAGCGTCCCGCGGTCTTCTTCCGGAATATAAACGGTCTCGATCTCGACGGGCTTGCCGGCGCCGTGAGAGGGAAAGCGGATCAGCCATTTGCGGGTGCCGTCGGTCGAAATCTGCTCGGTGACGATCTCAGGACGGGCGATATCGAAGGCTTCCGCCAGCTTCAGCCGCAAATCCTTCGCCACATTGGTCATTTCGGCAAAATCCGAGACGCCGCGCACATAGAGCCAGTTCCAGATCTGGCTGACGCGCATCTTGATCTGCTTGTCGGCGACACCGACCGAGGAAAGCGCCTCGGCAAGCTCCGGCTTGGAAAGGCCGATCAGCGTGGTCTTGCCCTGCGCGGGAGCGGCGGCAGGACGCTGCCGGGCGCGCTGGGCTTCAAGATCGATTTCGGCTACGGACATGGTCTCTCCGGCAACGCGGCCGTTCGCCGCCGGCCATTCAGGCGGCAGGGCGAACCCGCTGATACGCTATGAAAAATCATCGGGCGCTGTCATAAGGGCCGCCCGTTTGCGCGAGCCTATAGCACTAAATTGCCGCCGCGTCATCCCTTGCCGGGGCATCGGCCTTTGCGCCGCGCCCCGGCAAAGATTGCGTCACTCGAACTGGCCGGCGTGAAACTGGCCGAGCCAGGTTTCCGTCAGCGGCGCGTCATCCTTCGAAAGATAGGCGCGGACATCGACGGTATCAGCGCCTTCCTCGAACTTCAGGTCGTAGGTCAGCCGCCAGTCGTCGGTGCCGACGATCGGCATGGCGAAGGCATCGAGCAGCTCCGCGCCCGGCCCCACCGAGACTTCCGGCTCGACGCCGTCTTCCATCGTCAGCCCCGTGACCGCATCGCCCGAAAACTCGACCACGACCTTGATCTGGTCGTCCGGGCGCGGCTGGCCGGGCACGCCGCCGCGGCCAATCCGGCTCGCCTGGGTCTCGGCCAGAACAGCACTTTCCGGCCCGCGCTTCGCCCAGGTCAGCGTATAGGCGAAATCGCGTTCGTCACCCGCTTCGGGCAGGTCCTCGGGCAGCCAGTAGGCGACGATATTGTCGTAAATCTCGTCATCGGACGGCAGTTCCACGAGTTGCACCATGCCCTTGCCCCAGTCGCCTTCGGGCGTGATCCAGGCGGAAGCACGGCGATTGTAGAACACGCCGTCATCGAGATAATGGTCAAAATCGCGGTCGCGCTGGATCAGCCCGAAACCCTGCGGATTGTCGTCATAGAAGCTCGAAGTCACCACCCGGTCGGGATTGTTGAGCGGTCGCCAGATCTGCTCGCCGCCGCCGGTGACGATCTCCAGACCGTCGCTGTCATGCACTTCCGGACGCCAATCGAAGGCCATGTTTCGGTGGGTTTCGGAATACCAGTACATCGAGGTCAGCGGCGCGATGCCCAGCCGCTCCACCGCGTCGCGGAAGAACAGCCGGCTCTGGATGTGCAGCACCTGCCCCTCGCCATCGGTGTTTTCCGCCTCGATCCGGTAGGCGCCGGCGACGCTCTTGCTGTCCAGCAGGGCGTAGATGACGATGCCCTCATCGGCCTCATCGTCTTCCTCCAGATAGAAGGCGGTGAAGCGCGGGAATTCCTCCGCCGTCGACAGGCCGGTATCGACAGCCAGCGCGCGCGCCGACAGGCCATACTGCTTGTCGGGGCCATCGGTGCGGAAATAGGACGCGCCGAGGAATGAAATCCAGTCGGTCTTCAAATCCGGCCGCATCACCCGGAACCCGGCCCAGCCGGCAACATCCTCGACGGCCTTGGCGGGGCTATCCTCCGGCATGTCGAAATAATCGGCGCTGTAGACCAGTTCGCGGGCCTCGCCATCCTCGACCAGGCTGATCGTCACCGGTTCCTTGAAATAGCGTCCCTGATGAAAGAACTGAACCGGCGCATCGCCGACATCGACGGTGTGATCGGCGCGGAACCTGATCTTCCAGTGCGCATCGTAATCGATCTTCTCGAACAGTTCCGGCGTTTGCACCGGATAGGGCTCGAACGGCTTTTCCGAAAGCGCTTTCGCTTCTTCGGCAAGCGTTTCAAAAGAGAAAGGTTTTGCCGGGCCGAGTTCCGGTTCGAAGGCGAAAGCCGTCACCGGCAGCAGCATCAGGGGAACAACAAACAGGCTGAGAAGAGAGGGCGAAACAGAACGCATCGTCGTCATCAAGAGGTAAACTCCGTTTTGGCCATAATTATGCTGAAGGCCAAAACGCGGCATAACCCGCCAGGTTCCGCCTCGATCAAAAAAAGCCCGCGCGATGGCGGGCTTCATGACTGCAAAATATGGCTGTTTTCAGCCTACGACGCCGGAAATCCAGCTCGAAAGCGCGGTTTTCGGCGCGGCGCCGACCTTCACGTCGGCAAGTTCGCCGCCCTTGAACATGGCAAGCATCGGGATCGAACGAACGCCGTACTGGACCGCCAGATCCGGGTTGTCATCGACATTGACCTTGGCGATCTTGACCTTGCCGTTCATTTCCTCGGCGATTTCTTCCAGGCTCGGCCCGATCATCCGGCACGGGCCGCACCATTCGGCCCAGAAATCGACCACGACGGGTTCGGCGGACTCAAGCACTTCCTGCTTGAAATTGGCTGTAGTGACCTTGACTGTCGTCATTTGAGAACTCCTTGGCGTTGCCGAAAGCGGCGTACCCTGCCCGTCTTTCGCAATTGTTGATAGGCATGTGAGCACTGTTTCACAAAAAATCAATGCCGTAACATTCATTTTTTTGAAAGTGTTGCGAGCGCCTCCGTCAATTCATTGTCACCGAGTACCCGCACTGTCGCAGCTTCAGTATAAATCAGCAGGCAATCGACTTCGTGGTCCGGGTAGAGCGGTTTTAGAATTTCGCGATAGACCGCCATCTGAGCGACATGGCTGAAGGGCGCCGCCTCACTATTGCCCGGCGGGTTGCGGTTGGTCTTGAAATCGGCGAGCAGCACGCGGCCGCCGTCAACCGCCAGCCGGTCGAGCCGGCCGGAGACGGTATAGGCCCCGCCGGCAAGCCGGACGGTTCCGGAAATCGACACTTCCGGACGGGCGGACGGCGCAAACAGCGGCTGCAGCCGGGGATCGCCGATCACCGCCATCACGCTTTCCGCAATCGCGGCGCGCTCTTCTTCCGGAAGCGCAAAAGCCGCGCGGTCGAGATAGCGCCGGCAGGCGGCATCACGGTCATCGGTTTCAAACCCCGGCAAAATCTGCAACAGCCGGTGCACCAGCCGGCCACGCTCCAGCGCCAGATTGATCTCCGGCTTTTCAAACAATGGAGAGGCCGTCATCGGGGCAGGGTCCTCGACCTCGATACCGGCGCGCGACGGGCTGAGCGGCGGCCGCGGGCGTTCGCTCTCGCGAAACGGCGTCAGCAGCGCCTCCGGCAGCGGCGGTTTTTCGGGGGCGGCCTTGCCGGCCTTGGCCGCTTCAAACCGGCGCGGCGGGATCTTTTCCTCGAACACCAGCGCCGGCCATTCCTCGCCGCCCGGCCCGGCCATCACCGTCTCATTGACGCGGTGATCGCCTTCCAGCGCCGACCAGACCATGCGATGCCAGGTATCCGGCACTTCGGTGCGGCCGCGATAGCCGGCCACGATCAGCTGGTCGGCGGCGCGCGTCATGCCCACGTAAAGCAGCCGGCGATATTCCTCCTTCGCCTCAGCCTCACGTCGGGCGAGATCGGCGGTAACCATACTGTCGGCATCGCGCGCGGCTCCATGCCAGACCGGCACATCGCCCGTCATCACCCGGAAGCCCGAAAGGTTGCGGGGCTCGAACGGCTTGCCGCCGCCATCGACGAGAAACACCACCGGCGCTTCCAGCCCCTTGGCGGCGTGGGTGGTCATGATCCGCACTTCGTTGCGGCCCTGATCCTGCTCACGCTTGATCTCCAGCCCGCCGGTCTCCAGCACGTCGAGAAAGCTCTGCAGCCCCGGCAGGCCGGTGTCCTCGTGGCCCTTGGCGGCATTGAGGAACTCGTCGAGAATATCGCCGGCCTCGCTGCCGAGCCTCGACAGAAAGGCCCGCCTGCCGCCCTCGCGCGCCAGAATCCCGGCATAGAAATCGAAGGCGGTGCGCCTCCGCGCGGCATTGATGACCCGCTCCAGCGTTTCGACGGCGGCGGAAAGCGTCTCATCACCGGCGCCGGCAAGGCGCCGCAGCGCCGACCAGACATGCTCGCCGGGCTTGCGCATGGCCGCCACGGCAAAGAGATCGTCCTCCGAAAGCGAGAGCAGCGGGCTCTTGAAGATCGCAGCCAGCGAAAGATCATCCTCCGGCAACACGGCAAAACGGCCAAGCGCGATCAGATCCTTGACCGCGATATGATCGGCAAGCCGCAACCGGTCGGCGCCGGCGACGGGAATGTCGTAGGGCGATTTCAGCGCGCGGGTCAGCGCATTGACGAAGGCATCGCGTTTTCTCACCAGCACCAGAACGTCGCCGGCCCGCACCGTCCGGCTGACTTCGCCATCAACCAGCGTCTCGGTTCCGACCATGCCGGCGATGCGGTGGGCGATCCGCCGCGCGAGGATCGCCGCCGGCGCTTCGTCGGGCGTGGCGTCGAACGGCGCGGTCCAGTCATCGGTCTCGATCACTTCGGCCGGCGCGATCACATCCCACGCCTCAACCCGGCCCGGATGGCCGATGCGGTTGGAAATATGGACCGTGGCCTCATCCTCCGCCGAAAGCCCCTTGCGGTTTTCCGGCACCGAAAACACGAGGTCGACCGCCGAAAGCACGGATGCGGTCGAGCGGAACGACAGCGGCAGGCCAATCCGGGCGAAATCGGCGTCGATCGCCGCCACCCGCCGCGCCGTCAGCCGGCCCTCGGCGGAGAAGCGTTCGGGCCGCGCGCCCTGAAACGAATAGATCGACTGCTTCTCGTCGCCGACGGCAAACATGGTGCGCCGCCCCGGCCGAGCGCCAGCCCCGGAGAAGAAATCCTCGCTCAGCGCCCTGACCACATCCCATTGCAGTGGGGCGGTGTCCTGCGCCTCGTCCACCAGAATATGATCGATGCCCTGATCGAGCTTGTAGTGGATCCATTGTCCGGAATCGGGCCGCGTCAGCAGGCTCGCGGCATGGGCGATCAGGTCCTCGAAATCGAGCTTGCCGCGCCTGCGCTTCAGTTCCTCATAGCGCCGGTCCAGCCGGTCGGCGAGCGTCAGCGCGGCAAGCGTCTTTTCGAAAATGCGATAGCGGGCAAGCGTATCGCGCACGGCAAAGACATGTTCGGCTGCGGCCAGCACCGCCTCGGCGATCTCCGACGCCTTGTCGCGCAGGCTCTTGAACACCAGCGTGCGCTCCGCCTTCGGAAGGCCGGCCTTGGTCAGGAATGCCTCCTCAAGAAGGCCGAAACGGGCAACCGCGTCATCCTCGGCCAACGCGGCGGCAAGGGTCTCGGCGAATTGCTTGGCGCGGCTGCCGCCATCGGCCCGCGCGATCGCGATCAGCGCCGAATAGTCGCTCTCGCCAAGGTTCGGCAGCGGCCACGCTTCGCCGGCAATCGTTTCGGGCGAAGTATCCGCCTTGAACCCATAGGCCTCGCGCAGCGCCTCTTCGAGCCTTCCGCGCGCCGCCTCCAGAAATGGCCGCACCGCATGGCGGTTGCGCACGATCTCGCCGAGCAGTTTTTCGAGCCCGCTATCATCGGCGATCTCCAGAACGGTCTGGAACGCCTTCGACAGGTCCGGGTCCTCGCGGCTGGCGGTCGCCGTCAACAGGCCGAGGCGCGCGTCGGCCAGAAGCGTTGCGGCGGCGGTATCGTCCAGCACAGCGAAATGGCCGGCGACATTGGCTTCCAGCGGAAACCGATGCAGCAGGCTTTCGCAGAAGGCGTGGATGGTCTGGATCTTCAGCCCGCCCGGCGTTTCCAGCGCGTGGGCGAACAGCCGCCGCGCCATCGCGATCTTCAGCGCGTCCGGCCGCGCGCCCTGGATTTCGGCGATCTCGTCGGCAAGAGCGGCCTCCGGCAGCACCGCCCATTCGGCGAGCCTGCGGAAGACCCGGTTCGACATTTCGGACGCCGCCGCCTTGGTATAGGTGAGGCACAGGATCGCGGACGGTCGCGCGCCCGCCAGCAGCAGCCGGACCACGCGCTGGGTCAGCACATGGGTCTTGCCCGAGCCGGCATTGGCCGAGACCCAGACCGAACGGGCCGGATCGGACGCGAGCCGCTGGCGGCCCGTGGTCCAGGAAAGCCAGGTCGCCGCATCGGCGTCATGTCCGGGCGCGGTTTCGCTCTCATTCGTCATCGCCGCCCTCCCCGTCTTCAGCGGTCGACCACTCGGCGACGCGGGCCAGATGATCGTATTCGCCGGAGAAATCGCGCGCGCTCGCCGGCACCAGCCGCGAGGCGAAGGGCCGCTCCCCGGATTTCAGCGCGACCACGAAACGGGTGAACTCCCTGAGCGCGTCGGCTGCGAGTTCCTCTGCGGTGATCGCCGCTTCCTTGGCTGTCTCCGCCTTCTCCAGCGCCTCGCCGATGAAGCGATGGCCGGGGCGCAGCCGCACATATTTGAGGCTCGTCGCCTCCACCGGCGCGACCTCCTTGAAACCGCCCGCCGCAAGGGCCGCCGCCTCCAGCGGCAATTGCGGGTCAAGCAGGGTGCGCGCCTGTTTCAGCGAGGGCGAGGAGCCGGTCTTGTAATCGATGATCTCGGCCCCGCCGCCGGAAAGCATGTCGATCCGGTCGGCAATACCGGTCAACCGGACGCCGGCCAGCGGAATATCGAAACCGGCCGGCACCTCCGTCAGCGATTTTTCGATTTGCGTCAGCGCCCGCCGCCGCGTCTCGAAGGCGAGGAATTCGTCAGCGACCGAGCGCAGGCGCGGCACCCAGCTGACTTCGAGATGCGGCGCAAGTTCGGCCTCGAAAAGCAGTTCCGCGATGATCTCGTCCATCACCGCCCGGCCCTCATCGCTGTCCGGTCTCGCGCCGGATTTGATGAAGCGTTCGGCGAGCGCATGATAGAGAATGCCGCGCTCCTTGACGCCCGGATCGGCGTTGAAGGGCAGTAGCGGGTCGAGCTTCAGCACCTTCTGGGCATAGACCGCATAGGGGTCGCGCCTGAGCCGGCCGATCTCGGAGAAGGAATAGCGCTCCGGCTGGCGCTCGGTCGGCGGATAGGGCGCGGGTCGGCCGGGGATCGGCTGGCGCGGCGCGGCATCGAGCGCCTCGGCCCAGTCGCGATAGACCGCGCCGCGGCGTTGAAGATCGGCGGCAAGCGCGGGGCCGCCAAAGGCGAGCAGCCGCTGCAGCCAGCGGCTTGCCACCGTCGGCGCGGTGCCCTGCCGCAGCGCGCGCGAAATCACCAGACGCGGCGCGCCAGCGGCCATCCAGAGATCGTGCGCCAACTGGCCAACGCGCTTTTCGGGCGGCTCCAGCCCGATCTCGGCCTTCATGCCGCGCGACAGGAAGGGGTTGTTCTTCGGCTGGGTCGGCCACACGCCCTCATTCATGCCGCCGAGCACGATCGTGTCCATGTCCTGCAGCCGCGCCTCGACCGCGCCGAAGATGAAGACGCGCGGATTGCCCATCTGCCGTGGCTTCACCGCCTCGGAGGCCGAGAGCGCCGCAACGATCTCGATCCATTGCGGCCCGTCCGCCTCGATCGGCGTGGAGGAGGCCATGATTTCGGAAAGCACAGCCGCCAGCCGTTCGCCGGCCTCCCCGCTCCACAGCGCCGCCAGATCATCGGTCGCATCGCGCGCGACGGCCTCCAGCGCCCGTCCGGTGCGCGCCGCCCAGTCGGCAAGCGTCAGGCTCTCGGTGATCGGCGCCCGGTCCGGTCCGCGCGGCACATGGGTCTCGATCAGCGGCGCGAGGGCCGCGTCGATGCGCCGTGCGAGATCGCGGGCGTCCTCGGCTGCGGTCTTCGGCAGCGCGGAGCGCCAGCGCGGCGGGTGCCGGTCGTCCTTCTGCTTCTCCAGCGCGTCATCCAGAAATTCCTCCAGATGGCCGAGCGGAACCAGCCGCGTGCCGCCCCTGAGCGCGATCAGTTCGAAGGCAGCACTTGCCCCCCGCATGGCGCGGGCCGACAGACCGAAGCGGGCCAGCGGGTGTTTCAGAAGTGCGGCGAGGGTGGCCGGATCGCCGGGCTTCAGCGCCGCCTCCAGCATCAGCGTCAGCAGCGTGCCCTGCCCGGTCGCGGCAAGCGGCGTGCCGGCCGAATCATCGGCCTCGATCTGAAACCGCCCGAGTTCGGCCGCCACGCGGCGGGCGAGATCCCGGTCGGGCGTGATCAGTGCCGCGCGCGCAGGCCGTCCGTCCTCGGTCTCCTGCTCCAGCGCCAGCCGCAGCGCGATGGCGACCGCCACCGCTTCCTGGCGTTCATTGGCCGCCTCGATCAGCGCGACATCGGCAAAGCCGCGCGCAAGGTCATCCGGTGCAATCGTTTCCCGCCACGCTTCCCAACGATCGGTGGCTTCTGCCGGCGCGAAGGCGGCGGCGAGCACCGCATGGCGGGCGGCGCTTTCGGGTTCCGGCGTTTCCAGCGTTTCGAAATCGGCTCGGGTCACGCCGAGACGCGCGATCAGCCGCGCCATTTCATATTGCGGATGGCTGCGGATCGAGGGATCGGGCATGGCCGGGTTGAGGTCGGGGGCGGTCAACGCCTGAAAGTCAGAATCCGGCATGGCGGTGTCGAGACCCGGCAGCACGATCACGCCGTTTTCCATCTCCGCCGCCGCCGCGATCAGCCCCGCCACCCCCGGCACCGAGCCGGTGGAACCGGCGATGATGACGGGCGACGAAAGCGTCCGCAGCCGCTCCGCCTCTCCGGCAAGCAGGCCGTTGCGGTGGGCGACCGCCGAGGACCGGCCAAGTTCATCGAGCCGGCCCGGCCAGTAGATCGCCGCGATGCCAAGAAATTCGGCGGTCAACTGCCACCAGACGGCGTAATTGTCCTGTTCCAGCGCCGAAAGCCGGTCCCAGTCGACCCCTTCGGTCTCCATCGCGTCGATCAGTTCGGCAAGATCGCGGGCAAGCCAGACGGCATCGGCCGGGCTTGCCGGCGCCACCAGCGGCGAGCCGCCGTGCAGGCCGGCAAGCTCATCGGAAAGCCGGTTGCGCCAGGGCAGGATCAGCCCGGCAAGCTCCAGCAGGCGCGGCACCGGCTCGATCGGCGGCAGCGATTGCCCGGCCTCCGGCAGGCTTTCGCCCAAAAACCCCTCATCCTCGTCGACTTCGCCGAGCGCGCGGATTTCCGGCAGGATCGCCGCCTCGCCGCCGAGCCGGGCGGCGAAGGACGCGCGCAGTTCGCGCACCGCGCGGCGGGTGGGTAGGAATATTTTCACATCGGCGAGCGCCAGCGGATTTTTAGGGTCGTGGCTGAATTGATCCGTCAGCCGTCCCTCAAGCAGGTTGGCGGCAAGGCTGTCCAGAAACGAAACGCCCGGCGGTATCGTCCACAATCTCGCCCGCCCTTGCGCCACGTTCTCGCTCCCTGCTTCGCTTTTGCGGTTTTACGAAGCATGGGGCGAGGACGCAAGCGCCGTTCCCTCATCCGGCCTTCGGCCACCTTCTCCCCAAGGGGAGAAGGGGAAGACGGCGAGGCTCGGCCTTTCCGCGATACTCGGCGATGGCTGCATAGTCCCCCTCGCCCCGGAGGGGAGAGGGTGGCGCGTATGCGCCGGGTGAGGGGAGACAGCGCTTCCTCAAAACACGATGCCGGAGAAGCTGGAGACGCCTACAGCGCCGCCGCCAGGTCCCCGGCCCGCGCACCCGTAAGCCGCACCCGCCGCCCCGCGCCTTCCTCGGCAAAGGCCAGCCGCAAGGCGTCCTTCGGCAGCAGCCCCTCGCCCCGGTCCGGCCATTCGATAAGGCTCAAGCCATCCTCCAGCGCCTCGTCGATGCCGAGTTCGATCAGTTCGTCGGGGTCGGAAAGCCGGTAGAGGTCGAAATGCCAGATCGGCGGGTCGCCGTCATAGACCTGCACGAGCGTGAAGGTCGGGCTCGGGACTTCGAGGTCGCGAACGCCCGTTCGGGCGCGGATCAGCGCGCGGGCGAAGGTCGACTTGCCCATGCCGAGATCGCCGTCGAGCAGCAGACAATCGCCTACCGTCAGAAGCGGCGCGAGACGCCCGGCAAAGGCGATGGTGGCGGTTTCGTCGGGGAGAAAGAAGCTGCTCATTCTGCAGCGATAATGTCAGCGGAGCGCTTCTCGCCGACGGCATCGGGAATCCGGCAGGACACGGTGGTGCCCGCGCCCGCTTCGGAATCAATGAAGATCTTGCCGTGATGAAGGCCGACGAAACTCTCGACGATCGCAAGGCCGAGGCCCGCGCCGGCATATTGCGCCTGCCGGCCGCCCGATTCGAAGCGGGAGAACACGTTTTCAAGCGCGTCGTCGCTGATGCCGGGGCCGCTATCGGTGACGGTGAAGACGAAGTCGCCATTTTCGCGCCAGCACGACAGCGCGATGATCGAGCCGCGCGGCGCGTAGCGGATGGCATTGCCGAGGATTTTCAAGAGCACCTGTTTCAGCCGCTGGAAATCGGCGGTGATCTCGCCGAGCTTCGGCGGCGCGGTGATTTCCAGCGTCACCCCGGTTTCCTGCAGCCGGCTCGAAATATCCTCGGCGACCGAATCGATAAGGTCGTCGAGCGACATCCGGTCGCATTCAAGCTGCAGGATGCCGGCATCGGCCGATTTCAGGTCGATCATGTCGTTGACGATGGTCATCAACACCGAGGAGGAATTGGCGATGTGATCGACATAATTGCTCTGGCGCGCCGTCAGCGGCCCGATCTCGGACGACTTCAGCAGCTCGGCGAAGCCCATGATCGAGGTCAGCGGCGTGCGCAACTCGTGGGAGACATGTTCGAGGAAGGCGTTCTTGAGTTCCTCGGCCTTGCGCAGCGCGTCGTTCTTTTCCGTCAGCGCGCGCTCGACATTGACCGAATCCGTCTTGTTGACGAAGGTCAGCATGGTCTGGGCGTTGGGAAGGGGCGTCACGGCATAGTCCAGCACCACGCCGGAGGCAAGTTCCAGCCGGCCCTGACGCGAGACCCGCTCGTCGTCGAAGGAGGTGATCATCCGGGCAAACAGCCGCCAGCCCTTGGCCGCTTCCTCATCCTTCTCGCCGATCTGCATCAGCGCGCGGATATGGGTGCCGGGCGCGGCCTCGTTCTCGCCGATCCGCCACAGGCCGAGAAAGGCCGGGTTGGAAAGCTTCAGCCGCCCGTCGGGTCCGAACACCGCGACCCCTTCGGAGAGATGGTCGATGGTCTCGCCCTGGACCTTGACCAGCGTGTTGTAGCGGGTCTTGAGCGCCACCTGCTCGGTGTGGTTTTCAAACACCCAAGTGGTGCCGCCGCGCGGATGGGCGGAGGCGAAGACGGAGAGCGTTTCGCCGCTCGGCAGATACCAGAGGTCGTTATAGGGCGCGACGGAATGGTAGACCGACAGCGCCTTGTCCTTCCACTCGCGCCACTGATGCGGCTCCGGCAGCTTGCCGTCGGCGCGCAGGCGCTCGAACAGTTCGCCATTGTCGGGATGGCTTTCGAGAAAGCCCATATCGAGCTTCCAGAGTTTCTCGAAGGCCTGATTGTAGAATTTCAGCCGCCGGTCGGCGTCGAAGATCGCGACCGCGGTATTGAGATGGTTGAGCGTATCGGCATGGCTTTCCAGCGTCTGTTCCAGCGCCGTCTCGGACGCCTGCAAGGCGGAGACGTCGATCGCAAGTCCTGCCGAGCCATCGCCGGTCGGTACTTCGGTGAGATCATAGAAGGCGCGCTCGCCGGCGGTCACCACGGGCTGGCGGCCCTTGAAGGCCTCGCCGGTTCGGATTTTGCCATCAAGCTTTTCCTGGGTAGCGGCCGACAGCAGCATGCGGTTTTCGCAAAGCGCGTCCTCGGCGTCCTTCGCCTCGACGGCTGCGGCATAGGCGCGGTTCACCCAGGTGAGCCGGCCCTCGCCATCGCGCTGCCATGCCGGCGCGTCGACGCCGTTCAACAGCGTCTCGAACCGCGACAGCGCGGCTTTGGCGCGCTTGTGTTCCAGCTTCAGCTCGGCGAGTTCCGCCCGCAGCGATTCCAGCGCGCCGAAGCGCACATGGGCGCGCCCGCCGGTGGTGCCGCCGATCACTTCCAGCACGTAGCCGCCCTTTGTCTCCGCCAGCATCTCGAAGGCCTTGGCGCGGTTGCGCAGGGCGGCAATAGCGGTATCGAGCTGCTTGGTGCTGCCGGGCGACAGCCAGTCGGCAAAGGCGAGAAACGCGTTGTCGTCTTCCGGGGCGCCGGCCTCGTCCGGAAGCGCGCCCAGAAATTCCGGTTCGCTGTCGGGACCTTCCCAGAAGATTATGCGGCGGTTCTTCTCCGCGTTCAGCGCCTTGAGATTGGAAATCCGCTCGCGCTCGGCCTCGAGCTCGGCGGCAAGACGCTGGTTTTCCGCCTCGGTGCGGCCACGCAGGCGCATAAACCAGAGGGTGGACAGCACGGTGGCTGCCAGTATGCCGCCAAAGGTCGCAAGCGCCATGACCTCGCGCGAGGAAAGCATCGGCGGCGCGGCCTCAGCGGCAAAGGCTGAAGCCATCGTCAGCGACAGCGCGGTGCCGGCCAGAAGCAGACGAAAAGCCTGCCGCCCGACGCGAGAATGCCGCTTGTTATTGTGACTGCCGCCCCGGCCCATCAATCCATCCGTCATTCCGGCGATCCGCGCTACCGGCGGAATCGCCATTGTCGAGGCAGCGCCGCCTTTTCGAAGCGGCTTTGCCCCAAGGCATTTCATGTTCGTGAAGATCCGGCCGATTGCCGAATCGCGCCCCTTCAAAACATAGACGCTTGACGAATCCGCGAAAAGAGTCCGGCGGAAATAAAGCAAGCGCCTGCGTTCCGGCGGGCGTCTTGCCAGATTATGCGGACATGCTTTCGGAAGTCTTAAAAGGAGACGAGACCGGCTTTCAGGCGAAAGCCGGGGCCGGGCGTTCGCGCACCGTCAGATGCACCAGCGCCGAGACAAGCCCGAGCACGATCGCGGCATACCAGATCATGTCGTAATTGCCGTAGCGATCGAACCACGCGCCGCCGAGCCAGACCCCGGTGAACCCGCCGAGCTGATGGCTCAGGAATACGAAGCCGAACAGCGTGCCCATGGCGCGCGGGCCGAACATCACCACGATCAGCCCGCTGGTGAGCGGCACGGTGGAAAGCCACAGCCCGCCCATGAGCATGCCGAAGATCAGCACCGAGGCGGGCGTCAGCGGCAGCCAGATGAAGACGAGGATGACGGCGGCTCGCGCCGCATAGATCGCCGCCAGCACATGCGGCTTGGCGAAGATATTACCGAGCTTGGAGGCGAGCAGCGTTCCGAAGATGTTGCCGAAACCCGCCAGCGCCAGCGCCTGCAGGCCGAGCCCGCGCAATTGCGAGGGCGACATGCCGGTGCCGGCGCAGAAATTCTGCACATAGGTCGGCAGGTGGGCGGTGATGAAGGCAAGGTGAAAGCCGCAGACGAAGAAGCCGAGCCCCAGCATCAGGAAGCTGGTGTGGCCAAAGGCCTGCCTGAGGGTCTGCGGCAGATCGATCGGCGGCGGCGCGCTTGTGCCGGGCGCCTGCTTCACCTTGAGGAAGGGGATCGCGAACGCCATCGGCACCAGCAGCGCCGTCAGGATCGCCATCGTCATGCGCCAGTCGAAATGGGTGATCAGGAAGGCGACCAGAAACGGCAGAATCGCCTGCCCGGCCGAGCCGGTGGCGGAGGCCACGCCGAGATAGAAGCCGCGCTTTTCCGGCGGCGCGGCGCGGCCGACGACGGCAAGCACGGTACCGAAGGCCGTGCCGGAAATGCCCATGCCCACCAGCACGCCCGCGCCCATATGCTGGGCAAAGGGCGTGGTGCCGATGATCGAAATGCCCATGCCGAGCACATAGAAGGCAAAGCCGAGCCACATCGCGCGCCGGTCGCCATATTTGTCGGCCAGCATGCCGAAAAACGGCTGGGCAAGCCCCCACACCAGGTTCTGGATCGCGAGCGAGATCGAAAAGATTTCCAGCCGCCCGCCGAACAGGTCGTTGGACAGCGGCTCGATCACCCCGCCGAGCACCGAGCGCACTCCGAAGGACAGCGCCAGCACGAGCCCGCCGGCGACCATGATGCTGGTCATGTTCTGGGTGGTTTCCGATTGCCCGCGCATCTGTCCCTCAAACCCTCCGAAAATTCCGATCTAGCAGCGTTTCCGCCATAAGAACAGTGAATAGATTTGAAGGATAACCAAGGTTTCAGTGATGTATCGGTCCTTGGTATAACCAGCCGCCATGTCAGACCGGCTTGTAGGCCACCGCCTCGATCTCGACCAGGATATTGATCATCAGCCGCGCTTCGGTGGTCGAGCGGGCCGGGAACTTGCCCTGTTCGAAAAACGCGGAATAGGCCTTGTTGAACCGGGCGAAGTCGCGGGCGTCGTGCAGCCACACCGTGGTCTTGCAGATATCGGAGAGTTCGCAGCCGGCGAGCTTCAGCGCCTCTTCTATATTGCGCATCACCTGCGCGGTCTGCGTCTCGACGTCATGGGCAACCACCGAGCCATCGGCAAGGGTCGGCACCTGGCCGGACACGTAAACGAAATCGCCGGCCCGGACGGCGGGGCTCAGGGGTGCGGGATTGTTCGCGCCGCCTGCGGCGTGAAAGTGCTCGATCTTGCTCATGGAAAAGCCTTTCTTCGGGTTGTCAAAATGGACCGTCATTCTCCAACACACCTGCCACAGAAAAACCGCTTCGCGCAACGCGCCAAGGCGTCGTAGCAGGGCTGCGGCCAGCTTCTCCAACGAAGGCTTTCCCGATCCCGATCCATCGGCTATGCATCGGTAAACCAACCCGAACCAGAGGAGAGGCCGGATGAAACGACTTGAAGGGCGGGTCGCGCTCGTCACCGGCGGCGTCGGCGGCGTCGGCGCGGCGGTGGTGAAAGATTTCCTGGTCGAGGGCGCCGCCGTCATCATCAGCGATATCCGCGCCGACAAGGTGGACGAGGCGGTCGCTTCCCTCAAGGCCGAGGGCCATGCCGTCGCGGGTGCCGCCGCCAGCATCACCGACTACGAGGCCTTCAAAGCGGCCGTTGACGCGGCGACCGGCGAACTTGGCCCGGTCGATATCGTCGTCGCCAACGCCTTTGTCGGCGGCACCTCGCCCACGCTCGACAAGACCACGCCCGAAAGTTTCCGCGAGGATGTCGCCGACAATCTCGCCGGCACGTTCAACACCGTGCGCGCGGTGATCGACGGCATGAAGGCGGCCGGCCGCGGCGCGATCGTGGTGATCGGCTCGGTCAACGGGCTCACCACGCTCGGCCAGCCGGCCTACAGCGCCGCAAAGGCCGGGCTTGAAAGCCTGACGCGAACCATGGCGACCGAATACGGCGAACACAATATCCGGGCCAACATCATCTGCCCCGGCACGGTGCAGACACCCGCCTGGGATGCCCGGATCGCGAAAAAGCCCGACGTGCTCGACGGTCTCACAAAATGGTATCCGCTTGGCCGCGTCGCCAAGCCCGTTGACATCGCGAAGGCGGTGACCTTCCTTGCCTCCGACGATGCCGGCTTCATCTCCGGCGTAACACTGCCGGTCGATGGCGGGCTGATGGCCGGCAATCTGCAAATGGCGCGCGAACTGACGCTGGAAGATCGCTGAGCCGATCCGCAGGACCGCGCCGAAAGGAAACAATGTGACGTTTGAAGAACTCGAAACCCCCGCCCCGCTCGTCAATCTCGCCATTGTCGATGCCAATCTGAAGCGGATGCAGGATTATTGCGATAGCCACGGCATCCGGCTGAGGCCGCATATCAAGACCCATAAAAGCATCGCCATGGCCAAGCGCCAGCTCGCGCTCGGAGCGCGCGGCATCACCTGCCAGAAGCTCGGTGAGGCCGAGGTGATGGCCGATGCCGGGATCGACGATATCCTGATTTCCTATCCGCTGATCGGCAAGGCGAAACGTTTGGCGACCCTTGCCGCGCGGGCGAAGATGACCGTTGCGATCGACAGCGAGCAGGCCCTTGCCACAGCCGCCGAGGCGGCCGCGAGCGCTGGCCATCCGATCGACCTACTGGTGGAATTCGACAGCGGCGCCAAACGCACCGGCGTTGTCCGGGTCGAGGACGCGCTGGCGCTTGCCCGCAAGATCACCGATACGCCGCATCTCACCTTTGCAGGGCTGATGACCTATCCGGCAAACGAAAATGCCGTCGCCTTCGTCAACGCCGCCCGCACGGCCTTCGATGCGGCAGGAATCGCGATCCCGATGGTCTCGGGCGGCGGCACGCCGGATGCCTTCAGCGTCCATGAACTCGGCGTGATCGACGAGCTTCGGGTGGGCACCTATATCTACAACGACAGGATGATGATCGGCGCGGGCCATGCCAGCCTTTCCGATTGCGCCTTCGATGTGATTGCCACCGTGGTGAGCTGCCCGGAGGAAAACCGCGCGATCATCGATGCCGGCTCGAAATCGCTGACCAGCGATCCCTCCGGCAAGGGCGGGCCGGGCCATGGCCTGATCCGCGCCTATCCCGATGCCGTGATCGACCGGCTGAGCGAGGAGCATGGCATGGTCGACCTTTCGAATTGCGCCGCCAAGCCCGAAATCGGCGAACGGCTGCGGATCGTGCCCAACCATGTCTGCCCGGTGACCAATCTGCATGACGCGATCTGGGTCGAGGCCGATGGCGAGATCAGCGAATGGCCGGTGGATGCCCGCGGCCTGACGCGATAGACCTCAGGCCATCGCCGCCTTCATCGCCCGGATCGCCGCGGCATCGGTGCGGCCGGGGGCAGCGCT
The DNA here is from genome assembly GCF_053484255.1 of Martelella sp. FLE1502. Lineage (NCBI taxonomy): Bacteria > Pseudomonadati > Pseudomonadota > Alphaproteobacteria > Hyphomicrobiales > Aurantimonadaceae > Martelella > Martelella sp. FLE1502. The sequence continues at coordinate 195,712 of NZ_JBAKFQ010000006.1, read as the reverse complement.
CTCGAACCCCTGCAGCTTCAAGGCCTCGGCCTGATGGCGCATCGTGCAGGAGGCATGCAGTTCGCTGACGCCCGGGATCGCCAGAAACAGATGGGCGTTTTCGGAGTTGAGCCCGCCGCCCGGCATCAGCGCGATCCGTCCGTCCGCCGCCGTTGCGAGTTCGGCAATCAGCTCGCGGCCTTCGCTGGCGCGCTGTTCCTGCCCGGAGGTGAGAATGCGCGGAATGCCAAGCGCCACCGCCGTTTCAAGGGCCGCGAAGGGATCGCGGGTGAGATCGAAGGCGCGGTGGAGCGTGATATCCATGCCCTGGGCCGCCGCGATGAGGGTCGCAAGCCCATCCGCGTCGAGATCGTGATTGCGGTCGAGCGCGCCGATCACCACGCCGGCAATGCCCGCCGCCCGGCAAAAGGCGATGTCGCGCAGCATGGTCTCGAACTCCCGCGCCGAATAGACGAAGCCGCCGGCGCGGGGGCGGATGAGTACATGAACGGGCACCGGCGCGCCAGCGGCAAGCTCGATCAGCCCTGCGGACGGCGTCAGCCCGCCCTGGTCGAGTGCCGCGCATAATTCGATCCGGTCCGCGCCGGCTTCCACCGCCGTATCAAACCCGCCGATATCGCCGACGCAGATTTCAAGGATTGGGGTCATGAGCGTCTCCGGTCGAGAGAAAACACCAGCAGCGCGCCGGCGAACCCGGCGGCGGCGGACAAGATAGCGGTTCCCGCATAGCCGGTCACCTTGGTGCCGATTGCGAATTGCGCCGCGGCGATGCCGGCGCTCGCGAACATGTTGACCGATATCAGCGAGGCGCCAAGCCCGGCCTTGTTGGCGATCAGGTTCTGCAGATAGGTGACCGGGATCGAGATGATCGCCGCTGCTCCCAGGCCCGCGATCCCGGTCAGCGCATAGGCCTGCCACACCGCCGTGATATTGCCGAGCAGGAACAAATAGAGCGCATAGATCACCGTGCCAACGACGAAGATCGCAAGCTGCGACACGTATCGTTCCGCATAGCCCCAGCCGATGATGAACACGATCTCGAGACCGGCGACGATGCCGACCAGCACGCCGACATCGGCGACCGCGCCGCCGGCCTGATCGGTGACGATCAGCGGCAGCACCGCGCCGTTCATATGCAGCATGGCCGTGATCAGCGAGACCGCCAGCAGGCGCAGCCACAGCCCGCGCTGCGAAAACGCCGCGAACGCCCTGAAAAAGGACTCAGCCGGCCGCACCCTCAGCGCCTTGTCCGGTTTTGCCATGCCGAAAACGAACAGCGCGAGACAGGCGAGCGACGCCAGACCGGCAAACAGAAAGGCGGGCAACATATTGCTGCTTTCGGCGAGCGCGACGCCGACCACGCCCGGCACCAGCACCCAGGAAAGCGACAAGACCGCCCTGATGCCGGAATTGACCGACGCCACCTCCGCCGACGGCAGGCCTGCCGTTTCGGTGCGGACATTGGCGAACAGCAGCGGATAAAGCGCCGTGAACAGCGGAATGAACGCCACCTTCGCCAGCGCGAAGCTGCCGATCGACGGCAGAAGGTAGACGCCGGTAAAGCCGACAAAACCCGAGAGAGCGCAGAGCGCCAGCATCAGCCGGTAGCTGCCGAGCCGGTCGGTGAGATTACCGATCAGCACGCTTGCCGCAACCGAGATCAGCGCGCCCGCCGCCATCACCAGCGCATAGGCCCGGTCGCTCATACCGAGTTCCTGAATGCCGATGACCGAGAGATAGGGCGAGGTTGCAGCGCCCGCGAAGCCGAAGCAGAAAACGCCTGCCGCCGATATGCGGATCGCCGGGTTTTTCAGGATAAGCGAGGCTGTGTTGGTCATCGAGGTTCAGGCCGTCGGAGAAGAGGCGTTTTCGGAAGATATCGACCAGCGCAATATCCGCAATCGCGCCGTCGCGAAAGCCTCTCTCGCTGTTGCCGGCAGGCGGCGCCGATGTCTTTTCAGCGCCGCAACGCCCATGGTTCATTCACCGCCGTTGTGCGCCGTCTTCCACCGCTTCGAGGGGCGCGGCTCGGGCGCATAGGCGAAATCGCGCTGGAACGGGTAGCACGGCCCGCGCCGCCTGCGGTTGGGCAGGGCCTCGATATCCTGGTTGACCGCGCCATCGGTGAGCGCCATCAGGTTCGGATTGGCGATCGGCGCAAGCTCGGGCGAGAGATAGCCGGACTTGACCACGAGCAGCCGGAATGCTCTGGGATCAAGGCCAAGCTGCGCGAAATCCGCAATATTGTGGTAGGGACGCCGTCTTGCCGACAGCACGATGGTGATACCGCCGGTTTCGACCACGGCCTGCCGCTCGTCGGGGCCAGCCGGATCATCGAGGCGGATGACGCGGGCCGCGGCGGTCGCCGACGGGCTCTTGTCATCGAGCGTGCCGCCGATGAAAAGGTCGAGCACCGCGCCCTCGCCGGCGGCGAAACAATCCTCCACCGCAGGCCGGTCGGCGATGCCGGCGATCAGGGCGTCGTCGAAGCCGCGTGCGATCAGCGCCACAAGCGCGTCAGCGCGGTCGCCGACCCCGCCGCCGGTGGGATTGTCGCCGGAATCGGCCAGGATGACGGGTTTCGTGTCCGCCTGTTCGGCGATCTTCAGCATTTCCTCCAGCGGACCGGTGACGGGGCCGAAGGCGAAGTCCTCGCGGGCATCCCAGTAGGCGAGCGCGATTTCAGCCGCCGCCTTCTCGGCCGCCGCCCCGTTGGTCGCCGTCACCACTGCGCAGGCGGTGGCGCGCGGCTCGTCGGCCCAGACATAGCCGACCATCAGATTGGCGTCCCAGATGCCCGCACGGGTGTCGATATCGGGCAGCTTGCGATAGAGCGATGCGGCGGGTTCATCCTCGGTGGAGGTCCGCTCACCCGGCAAAAGCACCGGCACCGGTGCCCAGATCACGCCGGGGCGAACCCCGGTCTCGAGCGACTTCACCAGCATCGAGAACGCCCGCGCCATGGTCTCGCGCACATCGATATGGGGCGCGGTGCGATAGGCCGCGAAGATGTCGATCTGGTCGATAATCGTCTGGCTGACATTGCCGTGGAGATCGTAGGAAACGGCGATCGGGCAATCCGGCCCGACGGTCTCACGCGCCGCCGAAATCCAGTCGGCCTCGGCATCATCCATGCCCTCGACATTCATCGCGCCATGCATGGCGAGATAAAGCCCGTCGAGCGGCAGGCTCGCCTTCAGCCGCTTCAGGAAATCGGCCTTGAAAACCTGATAGGTCTTGGCCGAAACCGGCCCGCCCGGCACGGCGCGGGCATGGAGCAGCGGCAGGATTTCGACATTTTTCGCATCATGCAGAAAGCTGAAATACTCCGCCTTCGGCAGCGCATTGCCTTCGAGAACCCGAAAATTCTCCGCCGTCATCAGCGCCGGGTTGCCGGTCGAGCATTCGGTGTGGATGCCGCCGACAGCGATCCTGAACGTCATTGTTCGCCTCACAGTTTCGGGCTTTTCGGGGCAAGGGCTGCAAACCGCAGCCAGTTCTTGCGCGCCTTCGGCGTCCAGCCGGCCTCGGCCACCGCCGAAATGCGCGGGAAGACGAGATGATTGAAATAGCCGCGCGACAGAAAGTGCTCGCTCCAGATGCAGGACTGGACGCCGCGCATCCTGGCCTTCAGTTCCTCGGGAAAATCGCCCTCGGCCTCGTAATGATAGCTGTGCTCGGGCGGCACTGTCCCGGCCCAGCTTGCGCCCGGCTCCTGGAAGGCCTCGTCCTGCACCATGTCGAGATAATAGGCCTGGCCCGGCGTCATCACCACGTCATAGCCGTCTTTGGCGAGCGCGATGCCGACCTCGGGCTTCTGCCAGGCCATCAGCAGCGTGCCCTCGCGTTCAACCCCGCCGCCATCGGAGACCTCGTCCCAGCCGGCAAGCGTCTTGCCGCGTTCGGCAAGCATCTTCTGGATACGCTTCATGAAATAGGACTGCAGGCCGAACGTGCCGTCGATCCCTTCCTTCTCCATCAGCGCGCGGGCGAGCGGGGAGGCAAGCCAGGTATTGTCGGCCACCTCGTCGCCGCCGATGTGAATGTAGCGGGCCGGGAAAAGCTCGGCCATCTCGTCGAACACCTTGACGAGAAACGCATAGGTCTCCTCGATCGCCGGGTTCAGCGCGTTATTGGGAAAACCCTGCACCGAGTGATAGCTCTCCGGCGCCTCCTGCCCGTCGGCAAGCTCGGGAAGGGCGGCAAGGGCGGCGGTCGAATGGCCGGGAATATCGACTTCCGGAATGACCTCGATGCCGAGGGCGGCCGCGTGCGACACCACGGCGCGGACATCGTCCTGGCTATAGAACCCGCGCACCGGCTTTGCGCCATTGCCGAGCTGCGGCGGCATTTTCGTTCCCGGCGCGCGGGTGGCGCCGATTTCCGTCAGCGCGGGATAGGCCTTGATTTCCAGCCGCCAGGCTTCGTCATCGGTCAGATGCCAGTGGAAGATGTTCATCCGGTGCCAGGCGAGGATATCGAGAAGGCGCAGAAGATCGGCGGTCTCGTAGAACTGGCGCGAGACGTCGAGATGGGTGCCGCGCCAGCCATAGCGCGGCGCGTCCTCGATCGTGCCCGAGGCCGGGAAGCGGAAAGCGGACCCCTTTTCACGGGCGGCCGACAGCATCTGCGCCAGCACGGTCAGCGCGTATTGGCGGCCGGTGGCGGTCGCAGACCGGATCGTGATCGTGTCGCCGAAGCCGATGGCATAGGATTCTTTTCCCATACTCGCATCGGTCTCGAAGACGATCGCCTGACCGCCCTCGACGGGCACAAGGCTGAATGGCACATGGCCGCTTTCAAACAGGCGGGAAAACAGCGCGATCACGCCATCGACGGATTTCACGGCCTCAAGAGCAGTCCCTTCGGCAGGATAAAGCGCCACCGGCGGCTCTTCCGCCGGATCGAGCGAGAGCGCGGCCGGCCAGGGCAGGATGAACCAGGGCTCTTCGAGCTTGCCTTCCGGCAGCAGCGGGCGCGGGCGCTCGGCCACGCCGCCGGAGAGCATAAGATCGTCGCAGGCGACATCGAGATAGCGTTCGTCCTCAAGGATCAGAAAGGCGGACTTGGCGCCATCGGTGCGGTGCTTGGCCGGGCGCGTCAGCCCGACCACCGAGAACGACCAGCTCTCGCCGGGTTGAAGCACGAGGCCGTCCGGCGCCTTGAAGGCGTGGTAGTTGGCGTTGCGCTCCATGAAGATCGCGTTTTCAAACTTCGAGACGCCGCTCACCCGGGTGAGCGAGGTATAGGCGAGTGAAAATCCGGAAATCGGCGCGTCGGAGAGATTGACGAGACGGAAATCGAGCGCCCCGGTGGGGTCGCCCTTAACCGGACGCCATGCATTTTCGAGACGGAATAAGGAACTGGACGCGGCGTTGGTCATGGACCCCTCTTTGTTTATGCGTGGTGTTACCGCGCGAGAAAGATCAGTCGCCGAGAAGCTGGCTGTCTTCCTTGTCGCGGTGAAGGACGAGTTGGGTTTTGATGTTGCGAAGCGTTGTGGCGGCATGGTCGCGGGTGCGATAGGCAACCAGATTGGCGAGAATGTCGATCGCCGCCAGATAGGCGAAACGGGTCGATGTCGGGCGAAAGATATTCTCGCCCTCCGGCAGGTCGATGCCGATGACGCAATCGGCGGCGCGCGCGACGATGCTGTCGCTCTGGGTCAGCGCCACCGTCTTAAGCCCCGCCCGCTTTGCGATCTCCAGCGTGCGGGCAAGCTCGTGGTTGCGGCCGGAAAACGAGGAGCCGACGATCACGTCCCGTGGATCCGCCGCAGAGGTCATCATCAGCTGCATCGAGTGGTCGGCACTGGCGGTGATCTGCTTGCCGAGCCGGAACAGTCTGTTCTGCAGCTCCGCAGCGATCATCGAGGAATTGCCGCCCGCGCCGAAGGCATAGATCATCCGTGCATCGGCGATCATGGCGGATGCCTTTTCGACCGCGTCGAGATCGAGCGCGCGGTGCATCAAAAACAGCGCGTTCTGCGCCTTGGTGACCACATCGGCGGCGACTTCGGACGCGCCCGAGCTTCTGGCCTCCGGATTGAGATAGCGCACGCCGACATAAGCGGTCTTGGCGAGCTGGACCTTGAAATCGGCGAAGTTCTGGCAGGACAGCCGACGGCAGAACCGGGTCACCGTCGGCGCGGAAACGCCGGCGCGTTCGGCGAGCTCCACGATCGAGGCGTTGACCGCGAAATCGAAATCATTGAGCAGGATATCGCAGATGCGCTTCTCGGCCTGCGAAAACTGATCCTGCTGCTCCTGTAGGACCGCGAAAATATCCATGTCCTGCGACACTCCCCCTATGCCGGCGCCAGGCGCCGTTCCTGAATCCGAGCCAGCTTAGCGCAAAGTTTCAGGAAGGTCGGGCTCTTTGTTTTGACGCATCGGGTTATCGAAAAACCGGATTCCACTTTTTCGCCCGATGCTCTATGCAAATTATTTTCTTTATTCGTTGACATGGCACCATAAAAACGGAATTCTGGCTAGAGAAAATCCCCATTCACGAAAAAAATTTAGATAGACGGCCCAAAATGCGTGATCCCTTCGCCAACCCCTTCTCCGATCAGGACCGACACGCGATCTGGGAGATGCTGGTGCCGCGCGATATCGACGCCTTTCTTGCCGCCGACTGGTCGATGGTCGCCGAGGATTTCGTCACGGTCGGCTTTTTCGCGCTCGATGCCGGGCGGCAGCGCAACCCGGACGACTGGCGGCTCGGTTTTCCCGATCTCGATCATTACCGCGATGAGTGGGTGCGCCAGGCGCAGGAGTTCGCCAAGGGCCAGTATGCCGGCGATCCGCGCAGCGCGATCTTCAACGCGACAAGGCTGGAGGAGATCGAGATTTCAGGCGACAGCGCGCTGGTGCGCAAGAAATTCGACGGCGGCATCAAGCGCGCCGACGGCGGATTTGACAGCATGAACTGGCAGACGCTTTATTACTGTCGGCGCGAAGACGGCCGCTGGAAGATCGCCGGCTTTACCGGCTACCTGCCGCATCCGTTTTAGATCGGACAAACGGCAGGGGGGAACGGACAATGCGGATTTTCACGGCGGCGCTGGCAACGGAATCGAACACGTTTTCGCCGATCTGCATCGATCGCTCCGCCTTCATCGCCTCTTTTTATGCTTCGCCCGGAACGCACCCCGATACGCCGACGCTGTGCACCGCGCCGGTCACGGTCGGCCGCCTCTTTGCCCGCGAGCGCAATTTCGAGCTGATCGAGGGCACCGCCGCCTGGGCCGATCCCGCCGGCCTCGTCAACCGCCAGGCCTATGAGGGCCTGCGCGACGAAATCCTCGGCCAGTTGCGCGCCGCGCTCCCCGTCGATGCCGTCGTGCTCGGCCTGCACGGCGCGATGGTGGCCGCCGGCTATCAGGACCCCGAGGGCGATCTGCTGACGCGCATAAGAGAGATCGTCGGACCGGACATTCTGGTCTGCGCCGAGCTGGACCCGCACAGCCATCTGACGGCAAAACGGGTCGCGGCCGCCGATTTCTTCGTCGCCTTCAAGGAATTTCCCCATACCGATTTCGTCGAACGCGCCAGCGATCTGTGGCGGATCGCGCTCGATACGCTGGAAGGCCGGGTGAAACCGGTGATGTCGGTGTTCGACTGTCGCATGATCGACGTGTTTCCCACCTCGCGCGACCCGATGCGCGGCTTCGTCGATCGGCTGATATCGCTGGAAAAGGTCGATCCGGAGATCCTGTCGCTATCGGTGATCCACGGCTTCATGGCCGGCGACGTGCCGGAAATGGGCACCAAGATGATCGCGGTCACCGATGGCAATCGGGAAAAGGGCGAACGGCTGGCGCGCGAGCTCGGCATGGCGCTGTTCGAAAAGCGCGGCACCTTCCGCATGCCGGAGATCGACGAAACCCAGGCCGTGCGCCAGGCGCTGCAATCGAAAAACCATCCCGTTGTGATCGCCGATATGTGGGACAATCCCGGCGGCGGCACGGCGGGCGACGCCACGGTGGTGCTGGCTGAACTGCTGCGCCAGGGGGCAACCAACACCGCGGTCGGCACGATCTGGGATCCGGTTGCTGTCAGCATCGCCATGGCCGCTGGCGAAGGCGCGGAAATTCCGCTGCGGATCGGCGCCAAATCAGCGCCGGGCACCGGCGCGCCGATCGACGGCGCCGTGCGGGTGGAAAAGATCAATGCCCATGCCGAAATGCGCTTCGGCGACAGCATCGTGCCGTTCGGCCCGGCCGTGACGGTGCGGCTTGAGGGCATAGAGATCATCCTCAACACCGTGCGCGCCCAAAGCTACGACCCCTCGCTTTTTACCGCGATGGGCATCGATCCGCTGGAAAAGGACATTCTGGTCATCAAGTCGACCAACCATTTCCACGCGGCGTTTTCGCGGATTTCTAAGGAGATCATCTACTGCGCCGCCGGCACGCCCTACCCCAACAATCCGAGGCTCACCGCCTATAAATATGCACGGCGCGATATCTGGCCGATGGTGGACGATCCGCATGGGCTGGATGTGGCGGAGCGCGGCGTCGGCCTGGGGTGACGGGTTCGGTGGAACGCCGCCTCAGAGATGCCGGCCTTCGTCCACGGGGACGACGATGCCGGTGGAGCTGGTGAGGAGCGTGGCGCAGGCGATGATGGCGCGGGCGACGTCGTCGGGCGTGGTGATCCGCTGGAGCGGCAGGGTTTTCGCCATCGCTTCCAGCTTTTCGCGCGGGCGGCCCGGCACGAAACCGGTGTCGACGCCGGCGGGCGAGACCGAGAACACGCGGATATCCGGCGCCAGCGCCTTGGCAAGGCCGATCGTCAGCGCGTCGAGCCCGGCCTTGGCCGCGCAATAGGCAAGATTGCTGCCCATCCCGGTGCGCGCGGCAATCGAGGAGACATTGACCACCGCCGCGTCATGCCCGTGCGAAAGCAGCGGGCGGAAGGCGCGGACCATAGCGAAGGGGCCGCGCAGATTGACCCGCGTGATCCTGTCGAACAGGTCGTCGGTGAGGCCGTCGAGATCACCTGCCGGCACCACCTCGGTGGTGCCGCCATTATTGACCAGGAGATCGACCGCGCCGAAGCGCGTCTCCACCATATCGGCCGCTGCAGCGATGCTGTCGGCCTCCTCAATCGCGATCCGAAGGGCCACATGGCCATTGCCGGGCAGTGCGGCGGCCAGCGCCGCGGCCTTTTCGCGGTTGCCGTGATAGCCGATCACCACCGACGCGCCGAGCGCCGCCAGCCGTTCCGCGGTCGCGCGGCCGATGCCGCCGGAAGCGCCGGTGATGACGGCAACGCGGGGCCGGACCGGCAATACGTCGTCGCTCATGAAACCGTCTCCCAATAGGGCTTTTTCAGGTCCTGCTTCAGCACCTTGCCGCCGGAATTGCGGGGCAGCGCGTCACGGATTTCGACGGCAGAGATCTTCTGCATTCGGCCGAGCCGCGCATTGGCCCAGTCACGGAGCGCATCCGGCTCGAGCGTCGCCCCCGCCTTCGCCACGACAAAACCGAGCGGCGTCTCGCCCCATTTCTCGCTCGGGATCGCGATCACCGCCGCTTCCAGCACGTCCGGATGGGAGAGCAGCTTTTCCTCCAGATCCGAGGCGTAGATGTTGAAGCCGCCGGAAATGATCATGTCCTTCTTGCGGTCGAGAAGCACCAGGAACCCGTCCTCGTCGAACATGCCGATATCGCCGGTGCGATGATAGAGCGTGCCGTCAGGGTCCCGCCAGTAGAAGGCGCGGTTGGCCTCGTCATTGCGGAAATAGCCGGACATCATCATCGCCGAGCGGCCGATGATCTCGCCGCGCTCGCCCTGTTTCACATCATTGCCGTTGTCGTCGATGATGCGGATCGTGTTGCCAGCGGCAGGTTTGCCGACAGTATGGGCCTTGTCCGGATAGCGCGCCGCATCGAGGATCGCCGTGCAGCCGCCCTCGGTCAGACCGTAGACCTCGAAGAAATCGCCCGGCCAGGTGTCGACAAGGGCGCGCTTGGCGGCGGCGGGCAGCGGCGCGCCGGTGGACTGCTTGACCTTGAAGGCGGAAAGATCGCGCTTGCCGAAACTGTCGGCCGCGAGGATGCGTTGGTATTGCACCGGCACCAGCATTGTGTGGGTGGCGCGGAGGCTTTCGGCGAGATCGAGATAGCGCTCGGCGTCGAATTTCTGCATTAGCGCCACGCGGGCCCCGTGGAACAGCGCCGACAGCATCGGCATCAGCGTGGTGTTGGAATAGAGCGGCGTGGCGAGCAGCATGGTGGAGCCGGCATCGAGCCCGAACAGCGTGCGCGCCGCCTGGCGGTAGCGCATGCGATGGGGATGGACGATGCCCTTGGCGCGCCCGGTGGTGCCGGAGGAATAGATGATATTGAAGGGCGCATCGGGATCAGCGGTGACGGGTGCGGCAAGCGGCGCGGCCTCGTTGCGGAAATCCGCCGGCACGCCGCCCGCCGCATTGGCTTCAAGCTTCACCACGCGCCCGGCATCGGCCGTCGGCGGGTCATGGCCATCCTGAACGAAGACGAGCGCCGGATCGCAATCGGCGAGCATGCCGGCAAGCGCATCGGGATGGGCGGACGCCGGCAGCGGCACGGCGCAGCCGCCGGCGGCGATGATGGCGAGATAGGCGGTGACGAGCCCGATATCGGCGGTGCCCAGAAGGGCGATGCGGCCGACATTCCCGTCGCAACGCACCGAAAGCGCGCCGGCTGTCGCAAGAACATCGTCGCGCAACTGCCGCCAGCTCGCGCTCTCGCCATTGCAGAAGAGCGCCGTGTCCTCCGGCCGGGCCTCGGCATGGGCAAGAATGGCCGCGATCAGGCCGCCTTCCGCGCTCATGCGCCGTCTCCCGCCGCATCCTCGATCAGCAGGATATGCCGCGCCACGATCGCCGGGCGCTCGTCCCCTTCAAGTTCGATCACCGCGTCGTTGACGATCCGCGTGCCCTTGGGGTGCGCCCCGGCTTCGACCAGCGTCAGCGCCAGCCGGATGCGGCTTCCCACCGGCACCGGCATCACGAAGCGCATCCTGTCATAGCCGTAATTGAGCCCGCGCCCGCGCCGCTCGATCCGGTAGATATCGCGCTGCAGGCGCGGCATCAGGCCGACGAGATAAAGCCCGTGGGCGATGGTCTTGCCGCCGGGCATTTCGCGGGCGGCGCGCGCGACATCGACATGGATCCAGTGATCGTCGCCGGTCAGCCGCGCGAATTCGGAGATCGCGTCCTGCGTCACCGCCACCCATTCGGAATGCCCGAGCCTTTGTCCGGCATGGTTTGCGAGATCACGGGCATGTTCGACCGTCAGCATCAGTTTTCTCCCCTTTCGCGCGGCGCCGTTCCGGCACGCGCTTCGTCAACAGCGAGCACTACCTTGCCGATCTGTTCGTTGCCATCCATCAATTGATGGGCGGCGCGGACATCGTCAAAGGCGAAGACCTTGTGGATGCGGGTGCGGATTGCCCCGCTTTCGAGCAGCGGCCAGACCTCGCGCACCAGTTCGGCGGCGATCCGGCCCTTGTATGCGGCGGAGCGCGGACGCAGCGTCGAGCCGGTCAGCGTCAGCCGCCGGCGCACGATCGCGCGGATATTGACCTCTGCCGTCTCGCCTTGGTGGCTGGCGATGAACACCAGCCGGCCATCGGACCTCAGAAGATCGAGTTGCTTCTGTGTGTAAGGTCCCGCCTGGGCATCGAGGATGACGTCGAAACCGTCGGTCAGCGCGCGAAGCTCCGCTGCCCAGTCGCCGCGATAGTTGACCGCATGCTGCGCGCCTATTTCACGGCACACGGCAAGCTTCTCCTCGCTGCCGGCGGTGGCGAACACGATGGCGTTGCGGAGCTTGCGGGCGATCTGGATCGCCGCCATGCCGACGCCGCTGGTGCCGCCCTGCACCAGCAGGCTCTCGCCTTCGGCCAAACGCGCCAGCCAGATGACGTTGTTCCAGGCGGTGAAATAGACCTCCGGCAGCGAGGCGGCCTCGATAAAGGTGAGGCCGCGCGGCACCGTCATGCACTGCAATGCCGGCACGGTGCAGAACTCGGCATAACCGCCGCCATTGACGAGCGCGCAGACCGGATCGCCAACGCTGAAGCCGGTCACCCCCTCGCCGATCGCGGCGATTTCGCCCGCGACATCGAGCCCCGGGATCGGCGAGGCGTTCGGCGGCGGCGGATAGAGGCCGCGCCGCTGTTGGACGTCCGGCCGGTTGACGCCGGCGGCAATCACCCGGATCAGCACCTCGCCGGGCTTCGGTTCGGGCTTTGGCCCGTCAATAATCGCGAGCACCTCCGGTCCCCCGGCGCCCTGAATATCCACAAGCCGCATGGCTTCTCCTCCCGGCATGGAGCGGCAGGCGCCGCGCCATGCGTCGTTTCAGCTTACGTCCAGTCGTGCACGACGGGGTTCGACAGATGGCCGAGCCCCTCGATCTCGATGTCGATCACGCCCGAAAGCTTGTGCATATTGACCGAACGATGGCCATTGGGGAAGTTGCCAACGCCCTTGGCCGAGGTGCCGAAGCAGATGATATCGCCGGGCAGGAGCGTGAAGTAGCGGCTTGCCTCCGCGATCACTTCCGCGACCTTGAAGCGATAGCTCGCCGTCGAGTCGACCGCGAAGGGTTCGCCGTCGAACCAGCCCTTCACCTCCAGCGCATCGGGGTTTCTCACCTCGTCGGCGGTGGTGATCCACGGGCCCATCGGACCGAACGTGTCGGTCGCCTTGGAGCGGGTGTGGTAGACGAAATAGACGTCGTTGTCGTCCTCGCCCTTGCGGTTGCGCCAGGCCAGATGATGCGGGCGGATCAGGTCCTTCTCGCGGGTGGTGGCGATCGAATCCATGCCGAATTTCAACCCGTGCGAGGTGACGTCGTTGATGATCGAAAAGCCGAAGATCGCGTCCTTCGCCTCCTCCACCTTCACCTTCCGGCAGCGCTTGCCGATCACGGCGGCAAGCTCGAGCTCCGGTATGGTCTCGCCGAAATGCTCTTCCATGATGATGGGCTTGTTGTGGCCGGTGAGGCAGGAGGGCGCCTTCAGGAAGAAATTCGGCACGCCCGGATCGCGGTGCGCCGATTTGCGGATGCCCATATTGTTGAAGGCGACGCCGAGCACCTTGGAGGGGCGCGGCTGCGGCGGCAGCCAGTCAAGCGCTGCTTCATCGAGCGGCTCGGCCGTGCCCTTTTCGAGTGCCGCGCGCACCTCGGCGAGCCTGCCGTCCTCGATCAGGTCGAGCATCGAGCGCGGCGCTTCGCCGAGACCGGCGCTTTCATAAAGCGCGGACAGCAGCACCGGCTTGCCGTCCTTCTGGGCGACGAGCGCTGCCCGGCCCTGATGATTGATCATGCCTAGTTTCACGGGGTAACCTCCTGAGGCGGATTGTTTTTTTGACGGCTCAGCCGAGGTCGAGACCGACGAGCTTTGCGGAATTGTCGCGCACCATCAGGCGCACCTCGTCCTCGGAAAAGCCGAGAGCGAGCAACATCTTGATCGCCTGGCGCATGCCTTCCACCGGCGAGGGATTATCCACCTGTCCGAGATCGGAGCCGATCGAGGAATGTTCCACGCCGGCGGCCAGGATGTGTTCCTTCAGCTCGTCGGGGGAAAACACGTTGAAGCGCGAGTCGATATAGAGGCAGGCCGACTGCTCGATCAGCGCGCCGAACTGGGCGAGCTCGGTGATATCCTGATAGGTGAAGTGCAGGCCGTACATCGGGTGGTTGACCAGAAGCCGCTTGACGCCGCGCTTCTTGGCCTCCTCGAACAGCTTCCAGATCTCGTAGATATGCAGATGCCCCGATGACAGGATCGCGTCGAAGGCGGCGATCGAATCGAGGATCTCCTTCACCACGTCGAGAATGTCGCCATAGGCATCGAGCACGGTGATGCCGGGCGACTTCTTGAGCTGGACATTGGAGGCAAGCCGGCTCTTGCGGTGGGAGGAGCGAATGTGGTTCGCCGACTGCGCCGTCGGCATCCACACCAGTTTTGCGCCCTGGTTGAGCTGGGCGTCGACCACATAAGGGTTCAACCCGCCGGTGGTGTTGTTGAGCACCAGCCCGCCATACATCGCCACGTTGAGATGCCCGAGCACCCGTTCCATGATCGGCAGAAAGGGGGCCACCGAATAGTGATGATCCTTGAACATGATGCCGCGCATGCCGGCGGCTGCCGCCTGTTCCACGGCCTGGAAATGATCGAGCTGGCGTGCCATGGTGGAGGGGCCGGAATGGACGTGCAGATCCACCGCCCCCTTCATCAGCCCGTCGACGACGCCGTCATCGATCGTTGCCATCAGCGCGCGCGCCTTCTCCCTGTTCTCCGCCCCAACGTCTGCCATGCCAGTCTCCTTGTCTTGCTGGAAAAAGGTATAGGGCTTGACAATTTGCGCCGACAACGCGCAAACCCATCTCGTTTCGACAGACGAAACGTCGCTGACCGGGAGGAGAAGGTGAGCATACGTTCGATTGAGCGCGGACTGCGCGTGCTGCAGGAAATGAACCTGCAACCCTACACATCCATCGCCAGCCTGCACGAGCGCACAAAGCTGCCGAAGCCGACGCTGGTGCGCATTCTGAAGACGCTGGAACAGGCGGGCTATGTGGAGAACGATCCGCGCGTCGGCGGCTATCAGCTCTCCGCGCTGGTGGCCTCGCTCTCGTCGGGCTATCACAAGGAGCCGATGGTGGTGGAGGCCGGTCGACCCTGGGCGGTGGCCGTCACCCGCAAGCATCAATGGCCGGTCTCGATCGCGCTTCTGGATCGTGATGCCGTGGTGGTGCGGTTTTCGACCGTGCCGGACAGCTCGGTCTCGCCGTTCCACAAGACCGTCAACATGCGCCTGCCGCTGATCACCCGCGGGCTGGGCCTTGCCTATCTCGCCTTTGCCGAGGAGGAGGAGCTGGGGCTGATATTGCGCATGCTGCAGACCTCGGAAGACCCTGAAAACGAGCTTGCCCGCAACCCGGAAAAGATGAACCGGCTGGTCGCGATGACAAAGGCCAGGGGGTATGCCACCCGCGCCACCCATGTCGAGCCGCGCAATTCCGATACGCTCGCCGTGCCGGTCTTCAACGATTCCGGCCGCGTGGTCGCCAGCCTCGGCCTCACCTATTTCCGCTCCGCCTTCTCCTCCCACCGCGAAGCCTGCGACCGCTACGCCCCGGTGCTGAAGTCAGCCTCGAAGGAGATCACGCGGGATTTGACGCGGTTGAAGAGCAGCGCGCTAGTGTGAGAGCGCAGCTAGGCGTTTCCCAACCGCGTGTTCGTTTAACGTGTGGCAGGAGACGCAGCACTAAATCTCAGGTTGCTTTAAAGCCTTACCCCTGTTAAGTTTATAGCCTTGAAATTATATAAACTGAAGGCTATATTTGTGGCATGGACAGTGGTTTTTGACGATGATTTCGTTGACGATTTCCGCACATTCGACAGCGAGGTGAAGATCGAGCTGCGCGCCATGGTGTTGCTCTTCACCGAACGCGGCCCCGAACTTGGGCGTCCCCGGGCAGATACGCTGAACGGTTCGCGCTACGCCAACATGAAGGAGCTTCGGTTTGATGCGGCGGGTGGCGTCTGGAGGGCTGCCTTCGCGTTCGACCCCGAACGAAAGGCCGTGGTTCTCGTCGCCGCCGACAAATCGGGCGTGAGCGAAAAGAAATTTTACAAGAAACTGATCAACACGGCTGACAAGCGCTACGAAGCCCATCTGCACGCATTGAAAAGGAAGGATAAAAAGTGATGACGAAGTCCGCCGAAGACGTTTTTGCCGAAACCATGACTCCCGAGATGATCGCCGCATCCGATCTGCGGGCGAAAGAGTTGCTCGAGGAGTATGATACGCTTCAGAAGCTTCGCAAGGCGCTTGACATGACTCAGGAGCATATCGGCAGGAAAATGGGTAAGAGGCAGGTATCGGTCGCGCAGCTTGAAAAACGTTCCGATTTCCTGCTTTCGACGCTCAGGGATTATGTGGAGGCTCTCGGCGGAGAGCTGGAACTGGTCGTGAAATTCGAGGACCACGCCCCTGTACGCCTCGCAGGCATCGGCGAAAAAAGCCTTTCGGACGTACCGCGAAGGCAGAATCGCGCCCAGGATATTGCGCGTTGAGAGCGGCCCGGCGATTTCGGACAATCGTAAAGGTAAAATGGTGCCGCTTACGTGACTCGAACACGTGACCCCATCATTACGAATGATGTGCTCTACCAACTGAGCTAAAGCGGCCCGAACGCGGTTTCGCGTTGCAGTGCGCTGTTACAGGCTCTGCAGCTGTTTTTCAAGCGTCTTGCGCGCGGGGCGTTTAAAAAAATGGCGGTCAGGCGAGGCCCTTCAGCAGCGACAGGGTTTCGGCGCGGCGGTCGCGGTCGGTATCGAACAGGCCGCGGGTGACGAGCGTGATGGTCTTGGAGCCGTGGGCCTTGATGCCGCGCATTGCCATGCACATGTGCTCGGCCTCCACCATCACCATCACGCCCCTGGGCGCAAGCGCATCATTGATGGCATCGGCGATGTCGTCGGTCAGGCGCTCCTGCAATTGCGGGCGGCGCGAGACGGTGTCGACCACGCGGGCGAGTTTCGAAAGCCCCGTCAGCCGCCCGCCCTCGGGCAGGTAGGCGATATGGGCTTTGCCGAAAAACGGCAGAAGGTGATGCTCGCACATGGTGTGGAACAGGATGTCCCGGACGATGACGATATCATCATGGCCGTCTTCCTGGAACACGGTCTGAAGATGGGCGCGCGGGTCTTCATTCCGGCCGGAAAAGACTTCCTGGTACATCTTGGCGACCCTGAGCGGCGTGTCGCTGAGGCCCTCGCGGGTTGGGTCCTCGCCGAGCGCCACCAGAATATCATGGACCGCCTTCATGATTGCCTCGCGCTGGAGGCGCTCGGCCTCAAGGGCTTCGATATCGGTCGGGATCGTGTTCACGGGTCACCTGTCGGTCGGTTCTGTCGCGGGCTATGTAGGCCTTGCGACCATCAGGGTTCAAGCCCCGATTTCGTCCGTAGTTCCTCGGGCCGTCTCTGGTCGCGCGCCGTCAGCACGCAGGCGATCACGATCAGTGCGCCGCCGATCAGCGTCGGCCAGGCCGGGATTTCGCCGAAGAACGCGAAGCCGTAGAACCCGGCCCAGACCAGCGCGGAGTAATCGATGACGGCGTAGAGCGAGGCCGGAATGCTGGCGAGCGCCGAGATCAGGCAAATGAAGCCAAGCGCGCCGCAAAGCCCGATCAGCACGATCTGCCAGGTGAGCGCGGCCGCCGGCGTCTGCCACAGCACGAGGGCCATCGGCAGGCAGAACAACGCGGCAAAGGCGGTCTGCATCAGGCTCAGCGTCACGGGGTGATCGTCGGCGGAGGATTTCTTCATCGCGATCGCGGTGAAGGCATAGGCAAGGGGTGCAGCAAGCCCCGCTGCAATCACCGGCAGCGTCACCGGCGGGCCGGCAAAGCCCGAGCCCTTGGCGGCGACGATCAGCGCCGAGCCGGAAACCGCCAGCACAAGGGCGATCAGCACGAAACGGCCCGGTCGCTCGCCGAACACCAGCGCGCCGAGCATCGCCATGTAGATCGGCGCCGTCATCGCCAGGGCCAGCGCCATCAACAGCGGCATGCCGGCCAGGCCGTAGAAGAACAGGCTTGCCGTCACCGCCGCCAAAAAACCGCGCAGCATATGGGCCTTCATGAAGCCCCGGCGCGGCCAGCGGCGCACGAAGATGAAGACGAACAACGCAAGAAACAGCGCCGAGACGGCGTAGCGCAGGAACACGACCTGAAAGCTCGAGAGCTCCGCGCCGAGGCTCTTTGCAAGCGCATCCACGCCCGAAAGCAGGGCCACCGCCGTCACCGCAAGGCCGATGCCGGACATCCGGCTTGCTGCTGCCATGAACCCCTCCCGCCTGTACCCGCATGCCGGGCAGTCATCAGCCGATAGCGCCGCCTTCGCTAGGGGTCAAGCCGCGCAGCCGGCCGGGCGGTTCGCCTGGAGACTTAAAGAGAGGATCAAAGATGGCCGAGGATGAAATCCACCCGCGCTTCCACCGTCATCTTCGGCAGAATGACCGGATGATAGCCGTGTTCGGGGTAGAATTTAAGTAAGCGCTGGTATTCTTCGCGGCCCTGCTCCAGATCATGCCGGCGCTCGTCGTCGGTCTCGAAAATCTCCGGCCAGGGCGGGGTAAGAAACGCCGTCGCATTGTAGCGATAGGCTGAAAGCAGGTCGGGTTCGAGAAAGCCGCCGGCATGGGCAAGCGCCGCCGCCGCGTCCACAAGACCGCGGTCGAAGAACACCGGGCCGCGATGGTCGCGCATACGTTCGAAATCGGCGATCGCGACATCTATGGCGCGGCGAGCGAAGGCTGCAAGGTTCACCCATGGCAGCGCCGCGCCCTCGCCCGCCAGTTCCTCGGCCACGATCCTTCGGCCGGGCTCTTCCGCCGTCGCGTAGCCGCGACGGGCGAGCGCGGCAAGCAGCGTCGACTTGCCGCCGCCCGAACAGCCGGAAAGGACGAAGAAATTGTCCATTGCGTCTCAGGATTTTCCCGTGCAGGCGATGCCCGGATCGTTCTCGCCCTTGGTGACGTCGTAGAGCGTGCCGTCATTGCCCTTGCTCCACCAGACATAGGTGCCGGCGGCATAGCGCGCGCCGGAGGCGGCGATGACCTGGGCGGCGATAATGTGGTGTTCGGGCCACTGGAGTTCGGCAAGCATGATCTGGTCGCTATTGATATAGCGGGCGTCGAGCGTGAAATCGCCGCAGTCATAGCTGGCGGAAATCTCGGCGGCACCGCTCGGAAGCGTGATCGAAACCGCGTCCTCCGCCAGGGCGGGAAGGGCGGCGAAAGAAAACGAGATGGCGATGAGGGCAGCAGTCTTCATGAGGTCCTCCTGTTATGCTGACGGCATCATACACGGCTTCGCGGCCACCGCCGACACGCATAGGTTTATCGCGGAAATTTCGGTGTGGACCTTGCAATCGCCCACCGCCGACGTATAACCGCCGGCCCTTGCCCATCATGACAGGATAAGCCCCATGACCGCGCTCGGCCTCGACTTCGGCACGACCAACACCGTGATCGCGATCCCAGGCGGAAAGGACGGCGAAACCCGCTCGCTTGCCTTCGAAAGCCGCGCCGGGATCACCGATACGATGCGCACCTGCCTGTCCTTCATGAAGGACCGGCAGGCGGGTTTCGGCGCGCCGCTGGCAACGGAGGCGGGGGCGGCGGCGATCCGCACGCTGATCGACCATCCCGGCGAGTGCCGGTTCCTGCAGTCGATCAAGACCTATGCGGCAAGTCCGCTGTTCAAGGAGACCGCCGTGCTCGGCCGACGGCACACCTTCTCCGACCTGATGGCGGTGTTTCTGGAAAAGCTGATGACCTATGCCGGCGAAGGCTGGCCTTCCGATGTTTCGCGCGTGGTCGCCGGCCGCCCGGTGCGCTTTGCCGGGATCGGCGCGGACGAGGAACTGGCGCTTCAGCGCTACAACGACGCGCTGTCGCGCTTCGGCTTCCCGGAAATCCGCTTCGTGCTGGAGCCGGTGGCGGCGGCCTGGTATTTCGCCGAGCGGCTGACGAGTGATGCCAATGTGCTGGTCGCCGATTTCGGCGGCGGCACCACCGACTATTCGATCATCCGGTTTTCGAGATCGGCCGGAAAGCTTTCCGCCGAGCCGCTCTCACACTCCGGCGTCGGCGTTGCCGGCGACATGTTCGACTACCGTATCATCGACAATGTGGTGAGCCCGATGATCGGCAAGGGCACGCATTACAGAAGCTTCGGCAAGACGCTCGACGTGCCGTCGAACTATTACGCCAATTTCGGCCGCTGGAGCCAGCTCTCGATCTTCAAGACCACCCGCGACTTCACGGATCTGAAAAGCCTGGTGCGCGATGCCACCGACCCGGACGCGCTGGAACTGTTCATCGAGCTGATCGAGAACGACGAGGGCTATCCGCTTTACGAGGCGGTCTCGGCCACAAAGCGAGCGCTGTCGGAAGCGGACGAAGCCGAATTCTTCTTCGCGCCGCTCGGCCGCGACAGCCGCCGCACGGTAAAGCGGGCGGATTTCGAAGGCTGGATCGCCGGCGAGCTCGCCCAGATGGAGACGGCGCTGGACGAGGCGATCGACGGCGCCGGGTTGTTGCCGAAAGACATCGACAAGGTGTTCCTCACTGGCGGCACCTCCTTCGTGCCGGCGGTGCGCCGGATTTTCGAGAACCGGTTTGCAGATATCGAGACCGGCGGCGAACTGCTGTCGATCGCCCATGGGCTGGCGTTGATCGGAAAGGATGATGCGTTTTCGGGGGATGCGTGACAGCGCGGCGTTGCCGAAAATCTCCGGGCGCAAGATGGAGCACAGACGTGGCAGCCAACAATCTCCCCCCTTGAGGGGGAGATGCCCCGACAGGGGCAGAGAGGGGTGAAACCTCTCGGCAAACTTGGCCTACAGGGCTTGCGACCTTTACCCCTCTCTGACGCGTTCGCGACATCTCCCCCTCAAGGGGGAGATTGATTGGGGGCTATGCGACGGATAAGGTCAGCCTCGCCCTCAGCCGCCTGCCGCCATCTTCGCCTGCTTGGCCGCAAGCCGCGCGCGGATGCTTTCCACGTCGGCCCTTGGCGTCGCCTTGAACAGGGTCTGGGTGTATGCGTGCTGCGGGTCGGAGAACACGGCGTCGCGGGTACCGCGTTCGACCACTTCGCCGAAATACATCACCATGATCTCGTCGCAGATATATTTCACCACCGAGAGATCGTGGGAGACGAAGATATAGGTGAGGTCGAGCTCGTCCTGGAGATCGGCAAGCAGGTTCAGGATCTGCGCCTGCACCGAGAGATCGAGCGCGGAAACCGGCTCGTCGAGCACCAGCAGCGAGGGGTTGAGGATCAGCGCGCGGGCGATCGCGATCCGCTGGCGCTGGCCACCGGAGAACATGTGCGGATAGCGGTCGAAATGCTCCGGCCCGAGGCCGACCTTCTTCAAAAGGTCGTGGGCCTTGTCGCGGCGGTCGTTCGCCGTGTCGTCGGTGTTAAGAAGCAGCGGCTCCATCAGCACGTCGCCGATCTTCTGGCGCGGGTTGAGCGAACCGTAGGGGTTCTGGAACACGATCTGCACCTTGCGGCGCTGTTCGGGCGTGGGGCGCGTCTTTGCGATGTCGATCGTCTGGCCCTCGATCGTGAGATCGCCTTCGGTCTGGGCATCGATCATGGTGATAATCCGGGCAAGCGTGGACTTGCCGCAGCCGGATTCGCCCACAAGCGCCAGCGTCTTGCCGCGCTCGACGGAAAAGTCGACGCCCTTCAGCGCGCGCACCGTGCGCGCCGCCTTGAACATGCCGCCCGGCACGACATAATCGCGGACGATATTCTTTCCTTCAGCGACGATCTCGCTCATGCCGCACCTCCCGTATAGTCGGCGGAATAATCGATGGTGGGCAGCCGGTCGCCGGTGGCGTTTTCCGGCAGCGCTGAAAGCAGCGCCTTTGTATAAGCGTGTTTCGGGCTCTCGAACAGCGACAACACGTCGGCCTCTTCCATCATGCGGCCCTTGTATTGCACCACCACCCGGTCCGCAGTCTCGGCGACGACGCCCATGTCGTGGGTGATCATGATCATCGCCATGCCGGTCTCGGCCTGAAGATTGGCCAGGAGTTCCAGAATCTGTTTCTGGATCGTGACGTCGAGCGCCGTCGTCGGCTCGTCGGCGATCAGGAGCTTCGGCGAGCAGGCCATGGCGATCGCGATCATGATGCGCTGGCACTGGCCGCCCGACATTTGGTGCGGATAGGCCTTCAGCCGGTCTTCCGGGTTCGGCAGGCCGACGGCCTGAAGCAGTTCGATGGCGCGGGCGTGGCGGGCCTTCTTGTCGAGGTCGGTATGCTGTTTCAGCACTTCCTCGATCTGGAAACCGGCGGTGAAGCACGGGTTCAGGCTCGCGACCGGCTCCTGAAAGATCATCGCAATATCCTTGCCGATGATCCGGCGGCGATCCGTTGCCGAAAGGTTTGAGATATCGCGGCCCTCGAAGGCGATGCGATCGGCCTTCACGGTGGCGGTCGTCGGCAAGAGGCCCATCACGGCGAGCATGGCGACCGACTTGCCGGAGCCGCTCTCGCCGACAATGGCGAGCACCTCGCCCCGGTCGATCCGGTAGGAGGCGTTGTGCAGCACCGTGGTTTCGCCGTTCGCGGTCGGAAAGCTGACGGAGAGATTTTGAACGTCGAGTAGCGGTTCCATGAGACCTAGCTCCGCTTCAGCTTGGGATCGAGCGCGTCGCGCAGGCCGTCGCCCACGAGATTGATCGCAAGAACCGTGATCAGGATGGCGAGACCGGGGAAGGTGACAACCCACCAGGCGCGCAGGATGAATTCGCGCGCTTCAGCCAGCATCGTGCCCCATTCCGGCGTCGGCGGCTGCGCGCCCATGCCGAGAAAGCCCAGCGCCGCCGCCTCCAGAATGGCGTTGGAGAAGGAGAGCGTCGCCTGCACGATCAGCGGCGCGAGGCAATTGGGCAGGATGGTCTTGAACATCAGCCTGAGATTGCGCGCGCCGGCCACGCGGGCCGAGACCACATATTCGCGGCGCGCCTCCGCCATCACCGCCGCCCGGGTCAGCCGCGCGAAATGCGGCTGCAGCACGAGTGCGATCGCGATCATGGCGTTGAACAGGCCTGGGCCGAGAACGGCGACCAGCACCAGCGCCAGAAGCAGCGGCGGGAAGGCGAGGATCACGTCCATGACGCGCATGATCGCGACATCGACCCAGCCGCGGAAGAAGCCGGCGAGCAACCCGAGCGTGATGCCGAGCAGCAGCGCCACCGACACCACCACGAGGCCGATCACCAGCGAATAGCGCGACCCGTAGATCAGCCGCGAGAGCATGTCGCGGCCCACAGCATCGGTGCCGAGCGGGAAGGTCAGCGTTCCGCCCTCCTGCCAGAATGGCGGGGTCAGGAACATGTCGCGATATTGCTGATCGGGATTATGTGGCGCCAGAAGCGGCGCGAAGACCGCCATCAGCACCAGAAGGACGATGACGACGAGGCCGGCGACCGCGCCCTTGTTCTGGCTGAAATAGTGCCAGAATTCGGTAAGCATCTGCAGGCGGATATTCCGTTTTTGGACCGGCTGGCCCAGCGTGCTGTCTGACATGGCTGAGCTCCTATTGGTGACGGATGCGTGGATTGATGAGGCCGTAGGCGAGATCGACCAGCAGGTTGACCAGCATGACCAGACCGGCGATCAGCACCAGCCCGCCCTGGACAACCGGATAGTCGCGGCGCGAGATCGAATCGATCATCCATTTGCCGATGCCCGGCCAGGAAAAGATCGTCTCGGTCAGGATCGCGCCGGCCATCAGCATGCCGACCTGCAGGCCGATCGTGGTGATGACCGGGATCATCGCGTTCCGGAGCGCATGGATGCCGATGACGCGCCTGCCGGAAAGCCCCTTGGCGCGGGCGGTGCGGACATAGTCTTCGCCCAGCACTTCCAACATCGCCGAGCGGGTCTGGCGGGCAATCACCGCCAGCGGAATGGTGGCGAGCACGACCGACGGCAGGATGAGGTGGGAAACCGCCGAGGCGAATGCGCCCTTCTCGCCGGAGAGCAGCGAATCGATTGTCATGAAGCCGGTGACCGAAGGGAAATAGTAAAGCAGCGAGATCCGGCCGGAGACCGGCGTCCAGCCGAGAATGCCGGAAAACAGGATGATCAGCAGCAGGCCCCACCAGAAGATCGGCATCGAATAACCGGTGAGCGCGATGCCCATGGTGGCCTGGTCGAACACCGAGCCGCGCTTGACCGCGGAGATTATGCCCGCCGGAATGCCGATGATGACGGCGAGCAGCATCGCCGAAATCGCAAGCTCGGCGGTGGCCGGAAACAGGTTCAGGAACTCCTGGAACACCGGCTGCTTGGTGGCGATCGAAACGCCGAAATCGCCATGGAGCAGACTCCAGACATAGTCCAGATACTGGACCACGATCGGGCGATCATAGCCGAACTGGTGAAGAAGTTTCTGATATCGGTCGGGGTCCATGCCGCGTTCGCCGGCCAGAAGCAGCACGGGATCGCCGGGCAGGACGCGCACGAAGCCGAAGGCAACGATGGTGATCCCGATAAAGGTCGGGATAATCAGCAATAGCTTGCTGAACAGAAATCTGAGCATGGCGATTCCCGAAAACGGAAGGGGGCCGCATGACCGGCATCCGGCTTGCTTTTCGGCCTGCCATCCCGAAAGGCGTCATGCTCTTACGAGCATCCAGGCGACGCGGTGGGCGCTGCCTGGACCCTCGGGTCAAGCCCGAGGGTGACTCCCGATCGGGGAGAGGTTCTTGCAAACCGGGGCCGCATTATCGGCCCCCTTCTCTTGTGCGAGGCCTTATTCGGCGATGGTTACATCATCGAAGCGGTGATAGCCGAGCGGGTCCATGACGAAGCCCTCGACCGAATTGGTCATCGGCATGAACACCTTGGAATGGGCGATCGTGTTCCACGGCGCCTGTTCCTTGAAGATCACCTGAGCCTGCTTGTAGAGCTCGGTGCGCTCCTCGGTGTCGGAGGTGACCTTGGCCTTCTGGATCAGCTCCTCGAAGGGCTCGTAGCACCACTGGGCGCGGTTGGAGCCGCCAACGGCATCGCAGCCAAGCAGCACGGCCAGGAAGTTGTCCGGGTCGCCATTGTCGCCGGTCCAGCCGAGAAGCACGGCGCCGTCGCGGTCTTCGGCGGAAGACCGGGCCAGATACTCGCCCCACTCATAGGACACGATCTCGGCATCGACGCCCACCTTGGCGAGGTCGGCCTGCATCAGCTCGGCCATGCGCCGGGCGTTCGGGTTATAGGGACGCTGCACCGGCATGGCCCAGATCTTCATCGAAAGATCGGTGACGCCTTCCTCTTCCAGCATCGCCTTGGCGGCGTCCGGATCGTAGGGGTCGTCCTGCACCTCGTCATTATAAGACCACATGGTCGGCGGGATCGGGTTCTTGGCAACCTCGCCGGCGCCCTGGAACACCGATTCCAGAATGGCTTCCTTGTCGACCGCCATGTTCAGGGCCTTGCGGACCTTCGGATTGTCGAAGGGCGCCATCTTGGTGTTGTAGGCGAGATAGCCGACATTCAGGCCTTCCTTGGCCATGACCGTGATGTCGTCATTGGATTCCAGCGCCTCCAGATCGGCGGGCGCGGGATAGACCATGATCTGGCACTCGCCGGCTTCCAGCTTCTGGCGGCGAACGGCGGCGTCGGTGGTGATCGCGAAGATCAGGGTGTCGAGATCTTCCTGGCCCTTGTAATAGTCCGGATTGGACTTGTAGCGGATGACGGCATCCTGCTGGTAGTTCACGAAGGTGAACGGACCGGTGCCGACGGGCTTCTGGTTCAACTGTTCCAGATTGCCGGCCTCTTCAAGCTGGTCGGCATATTCCTTCGACATGATCGAGGCGAAGTCCATGGCGAGGTTCGCGATCATTGGCGCTTCCGGCCGGTTCAGCACGAACTTGACCGTCATGTCATCGACCTTTTCGATGCTCTTGATCAGGTCCGGCATCGACATGCCGTTGAAATATTCCCAGGAGATGCCCGGCGCATACTGGTACCAGGGGCTGGATTCATCCATCTGCCGCATGAACGAGAAGATCACGTCGTCGGCGTTCATCTCACGCGTGGGGGTGAAATAGTCGGTCGTCTGGAACTTGACGCCCGGACGCAGGTGGAAGGTGTATTCCAGCCCGTCATCGGAAACGTCCCAGCTCTCTGCAAGGCCGGGCTCAACCTCGGTGGAGCCGTGCTTGAACTCGGCGAGGCGGTTGTAGATCGCGCGTGAGGAGGCGTCGAACGTCGTGCCTGCGGTGTAGGGTGCCGGATCGAAGCCCTCGGGGGAGCCTTCCGAGCAGTAGACCAGCGTTGATGCGCTGGCGGCGCCGCCAAGCGATACGAAAACGCTCGTGGCGAGCGCCAAAGCCTTCAGTTTCTTCATCATTTTCCCCTTGTGGTTGATGTCGTCGACGGCGTCTCGCCGCCAAAGGTTTCGCACTTTCCGGCACCGCTCTCGGCTTTTTCGCGATCCCGAATTATGCTGAACTTCATGCGGGTCTGCGCCCAACCGCAAACGTCACACTGATGGCGAGACTAGCGCTTTTTATTGACCATGCAATCAAAAAACGCGTTACTACTCTCGCGTCAGGCGTGGCAAACACATGAAATCCTTGAATTTTCCACGTCCCGCTTATTTTCGGCAAAATGTGGCGGCAAAGCGCGTAATTCTGTTTCTTGGGAACGGGCACGGTTTTGCCGAAAGTTACTTTCCACAGGCGACCATACAAGCAGCGCGCCGTTTGCCAATCATGCGAAAGTCTGAGATGGCGTGCTCTTGATTTCGATGCTTATCGCCATATCCGAAATGGTGATATCCTGAACCGATAACCATCCGGAGCCTCCGTGACCGAAGCCCGCGTCCATGCCGAACTGATCGCCGTTCTCACCGCGCTGACAAATGATGCGCCGCGGGTGATGACCGTGCGCATGGGCGCAGCACTCCCCTCCGGCCCGTTCGAGAATGGCCACCGCACGCTGCAGGGCGGCCTCAATTCCTGGGTCAGGGCCCAGACCGGCCATCCCGTCGGCTATCTCGAGCAGCTCTACACCTTCGCCGACCGCGACCGCGGCTTCGACGGCGAGCGCACCATCTCGATCAGCTATCTGGGCCTTGTGCGCGAACAGCCGCCGCCCGGCGGCGGCGGGCCGCTGTGGAAGGACTGGTATACCTATTTCCCGTGGGAGGACCTGCGCGAGGGCCGGCCGGAAATCCTGGAGCAGGTCAGCGACCTGATGATGCAGTGGGCGATGAGCGAGCGGCCGGGCCGTGCCGAGCGCCGCCAGCGCATCCGCTTCGCCTTCGGCATGGAGGGCATGGCCTGGAACGAGGAGCTGGTGCTGCAGCGCTTCGAGCTGATGTATGAGGCGGGCCTGATCGCCGAGGCCGGACAGACGCCCGCCTTCTGGTTCGGCAAGCCGATGGCCGCCGATCACCGCCGGATTCTCGCAACCGCCATCGCAAGACTGCGCGCCAAGATTAAATACCGTCCGGTGATCTTCGAACTCATGCCGGAAAGCTTCACGCTGCTTCAGCTGCAGAAATGCGTCGAGGCGCTGGCCGGCCTCAAGCTGCACAAGCCGAATTTCCGCCGCCAGATTGATCAGCAGAACCTGATCGAGGAAACCGGCCAGACCTCCGACAAGGCCGGCGGCCGCCCGGCCAGACTCTACCGTTATCGCCACGCGATCGTCGAGGAACGGGCGCTGACGCTTTCAAGGCTACCGCTGGCGCGTTCTTGACTCCCCGTCAATAAAGGCGTAATGCTTCCGCCCATAATATACTCAGATTGAGTATTAATCGACCAGCGCGAGGTTTCCCCAACGCCTCCCCTGGCAGGCCCGGCGCGGCTTCCCCGATTCTTCCGCGCCGGGCCGAACACAGGAGATAACGCCGATGAACGCGCCCTTTTCCGCCGATGCCCTCTATGACCGGGTCGCAAACGTCATTCCCAGGGCGGAATGGCTGAGCTTTTCCGACGATATCGAGGCGATCCACCGCCTGAAGCGGGAGCGCAACGCCGTCATTCTCGCGCACAATTACCAGACGCCGGAAATCTTCCACGGCGTCGCCGATATCGTCGGCGACAGCCTGGCGCTGGCGCGCGAGGCGACAAGGGTCGATGCCGATGTGATCGTGCTGGCCGGCGTCCACTTCATGGCCGAGACGGCGAAGCTGCTGAACCCGGAAAAGACGGTTCTGATCCCCGATATGCAGGCCGGCTGTTCTCTGGCGGATTCGATCACGCCGGAAGACATCGCGCTGATGCGGCAGGCCCATCCCGGCGCGCCGGTGGTCACCTATGTCAACACCTCCGCCGCCGTGAAGGCCGCCTCCGACATCTGCTGCACCTCTGGCAATGCCAAGAAGGTGGTGGAATCGCTCGGCGTGCCGAAAGTGCTGATGCTGCCGGACGAATATCTCGCCCGCAATGTCGCCCGCGAGACCGATGTCGAGCTGATCGCCTGGCGCGGCCATTGCGAGGTGCACGAGCTTTTCACGGCGGAAGATGTGCGCGAGATGCGCGCGGCATGGCCGGGCGTCACCATCATCGCCCACCCGGAATGCCCGCCGGAAGTGGTGGCCGAGGCCGATTTCTCCGGCTCCACAGCCGGCATGTCGGATTATGTCCGCGACGCCAAGCCCGGTCGGGTCGTGCTTCTGACGGAATGCTCGATGAGCGACAATGTCGCGGTCAACCATCCCGACGTCAATTTCGTCCGGCCCTGCAATCTCTGCCCGCACATGAAGCGGATCACGCTTTCCAATATCCGCACCGCCCTTCAGGAGATGCGCCATGAGGTCACCGTTGACCCGGCGATCGCCGATGATGCCCGCCGCGCCGTCGAACGGATGCTCGCGGTATGACCGTCATCGTCATCGGGTCCGGGATCGGCGGACTGGTAACGGCGCTCGCGCTTGCGCCGATGCCGGTAACGCTGGTGACCAGGGCGGCGCTCGGCGCGGAGACCTCAACCGGCTGGGCGCAGGGCGGCATCGCCGCCGCCCTTGGCGAAGACGATAGCGCTGAGCTGCACCTTGCCGATACGCTCGCCGCCGGCGACGGGCTTTGCGATGCCGAGGCGGCCGCGCGCATATTGCGGGCCGCGCCCGAGGCGATCGCCTTTCTCGAGCGCCACGGCGTTACCTTCGATCGCGACCCCGAGGGTGGGCTTGCCTTCGGGCTGGAGGCCGCCCATTCCCGCCGGCGGATCATCCATGCCGGCGGCGATGCCACAGGGGCAGCGATCGTCAAGGCGCTGACGAAGGCCGTAGCCGCGACCCCTTCGATCACGGTCGTGTCCGGGGCCGAGGCGCGCCGGTTGCTGGTTCGCGACAATGCGGTCTGCGGGCTTGCCGGCGTGAGGGATGGCCAGCCGTTCCGGCTCGCGGCCGCGCGCATCGTGATCGCGACCGGCGGCATAGGCGGGCTCTATGATGCCTCGACCAATCCAGCGGGCAATTTCGGCCAGGGCGTGGCGCTCGCCGCCCGCGCCGGGGCCCAGCTTGCCGATATGGAATTCGTGCAGTTTCACCCGACGGCGCTCGCAACCGACATCCGCCCGCTGCCGCTGATCAGTGAGGCGGTGCGCGGCGAAGGGGCTCTGCTTGTGAACGAGAGGGGCGAACGCTTCCTGGCCGCGACGCCCGGCGCGGAGCTTGCACCCCGCGATGTCGTCGCCCGCGCGATCGCCGCCGAGATCGCGCGGGGCGGCCGGGTTTTCCTTGATGCGCGGGCCGCGCTCGGCAGCCGCTTCAAGAATCGCTTTCCGGAGATTTTCGCGATCTGCGCCCGCGCCGGCATCGACCCGGCGACCGATCTCATACCGGTGCGCCCGGCGGAGCATTATCACATGGGCGGGATCGCCGTGGATGCGGCCGGCCGCAGCTCGGTTGAAGGTCTCTATGCCGTCGGCGAGTGTGCTGCCACCGGGCTCCACGGCGCCAACCGGCTTGCCAGCAATTCGCTGCTGGAGGCCGCCGTCACCGGGCTTGCCGCCGCGGCCGATATCGCCGCTACGGCCCCTGCTTCTGAGCATCCGCTTCCGGCGCTGTCGCCAACGCCAGCGCCCCGACTTGAAGCCGTGCGCGGCATCGTTTCGAACGCACTCGGCGTCACTCGGGACGGGGCAGCGCTTGGCGATGCCCTCACCGCACTGCTACCGCTTGCTGAAAGCGACAGCCCGGACGCCGATCCGGCGGTCGTAGCACTCGCAATCGCGGTGTTTGCGGCCAGGCGCGCGGAATCGCGCGGCGGCCATGCCCGCACCGACTTCCCGCAGAAAAACCCGGAAAGCCGGCGCCAGCTCATGACGCTCGACGCCGTGTTCACCCATGCCCGCGCCCTTGCCGCGCGCCCCGCGCTTGCCAGAAGCGCCTGAGGACCATGCCATGCTGCCCCGCCTGATCATCGAACCCACTATCCGCCGCGCGCTTGAGGAAGACCTCGGCCTTGCCGGCGACATCACCGCCAATGCCGTGATCCCGGCCGGCCACCACTCCACCGTGGTGATGGCCGCGCGCAGGCCCGGCGTGATCGCCGGCCTCGATGCCGCCGAACTCGCCTTCACCCTGGTCGACCCGGCCATCAGCATGACCCGGAACGTGGAAGACGGCGCGAAGGTCGAGGCCGGCGATATCGTCGCCACGGTTACCGGTCCCTCGCGTGCGCTCCTGACGGGCGAGCGAACCGCGCTCAACTTTCTCGGCCACCTCTCCGGCATCGCCACCGTCACCGCCGGGGTTGTCGCGGCCGTCGAGGGCACGGGGGCGGCAATCGTATGCACCCGCAAGACCACGCCGGGGCTGCGCGCGCTGGAGAAATACGCGGTGAAGGCCGGTGGCGGCGGCAACCACCGCTTCTCGCTCGCAGACGCCGTGCTGATCAAGGACAACCACATCGCGATCGCCGGCGGCATCCGCCCCGCGCTTCAGGCCGCCAAGAAGCACGCCGGCCACATGGTCAAGATCGAGATCGAGGTCGACACGCTCGACCAGTTGCGCGAGGCGATGGATGAGGGCGTCGACGCCGTGCTGCTCGACAACATGTCGCCGG
Source organism: Martelella sp. FLE1502 (assembly GCF_053484255.1). Lineage (NCBI taxonomy): Bacteria > Pseudomonadati > Pseudomonadota > Alphaproteobacteria > Hyphomicrobiales > Aurantimonadaceae > Martelella > Martelella sp. FLE1502. The sequence continues at coordinate 165,083 of NZ_JBAKFQ010000006.1, read as the reverse complement.
AAACGCTCACTGAAGCGGTTTCAATCGTCGCCGGCCGCGCGATCACCGAGGCCTCGGGCGGCATCACGCCCGAGACCGCCGGCGCGGTCGCAAAAGCCGGCGTCGACCTGATCTCGATCGGCTGGTTGACCCATTCCGCCCCGGTGCTCGATATCGGTCTCGATTACCGGGAGGCCGTCTGAGCAAAGCTGTAATGCAGCCGAACACAGCCGCGATCGAGCGCGGTGGCGCTGAGCAGGCGCGGTTGCGCGGCAAACCCCGTCGCCGGAAACAAAGGCGACCCGCCGCCGATCAGTTCCGGCATGACATAGATCTCGATCTCGTCCATCGCGCCGCGCTCCATGAACGCCATCTGCAGCTTGCCGCCGCCGAGCATCCAGACGTCGCCATCGTCAAGCGCGCGCAGTTCCGCGATCAGGCTGTCCACGTCCGTCCTCGTCTCGATTGCACCCTTCGGGCGGTCGATGGGGCGTGACGTCACCACCAGCGCCCGCTTGCCCTCATAGGGCCAGGGACCTTCCACGCGGTCCAGAAAGTCATAGGTGCTCCGGCCCATGACCACGGTGCCAATCCGCTTCAGGAAAAGATTGTAATCATGCTCGCCGAGATCGAGCCCGTCATAGCGGAACAGCCAGTCGAGATTGTCGTCCGGTCCCGCGATGAAGCCGTCGAGACTGACGGCGATATAGCCCACAATTTTTGCCATGGTTGCTCCTTGTTAATAAATAAACATTCATTTATAAATAGATCATGCCCAGACGCAAGACAATTTCGGAACCCGCCCTGCTCGCCGTGTTGCTCGACGCGATCGCCGAGACCGGTCCGGACGCCCTCACCTTTGCCAGGGCGGCAGCACGCAGCGGCCTTTCCGCGCCCACGCTTGTGCAACGGTTCGGCGACCGCGCGGCGATGGTCGAGGCCATCCTGCTTTACGCATGGGACCGGCTTGATGAGGCAACGGAAGCCGCCGATGCCGCCTTCCCGGTTTCGCCGCGCGGCGCGATCGATCTGCTGCTGCACCTCACCCCCGATCCCGAACACGGCCTTGATGGCGGCCTGCCGCTTCTGCGCGAGGACATGCGCAACCCGGCGCTGCGGGCGCGCGGCAGGGCCTGGGGCGACAGGCTTTCAATCGCGCTTTCGCGCCGACTGGGCGATGATCCGGCGCTGGGCCGGCAGATGGCGAGCCTGTGGCAGGGCGCGATCATCTGGTGGGGCTTCAACCGCAATGGCCCGCCGCAGGCGGCCATCGGCGAGGCTCTCGAAGGCTGGTGCCGCACCGCCGGCCTCGATCGTCTGGCTGCCCCATCGGGCTCCGCTTCCCGGTAGCGTGTCCGACAATAAAAACGCCGCAAAACGAACCGGCGGGCGTTTTTGCCCGTAATTCTCCTTGTCTGGTTGTTGTTGATGCGCGCCGCGCAAAGGCCCGCCTTTGCCGGTCGCGCGCAAAACCGTGAGAGGAGACAGGGATGAACCGGAGAACCTCATTTTTGCTCGCGCTTCCGCTGGCGGCCGCGCCCGGCCTCGCCGAAGCCTCCGACCTTGCCGGCGTGTGGGCGCGCGGCGATGGCAAGGCGCGCGTGCTGGTCGAGCAATGCGGCGAAGACCTGTGCGCCACCAATGTCTGGGTCAGGCCGGGCACGCGCAACGAGCGCGTCGGCGACACGCTGGTCATGGATGTCGACCCGGTCGGGCCGTCGCGCTATGAGGGCCGGGCCCGCGATGTGCGGCGCGGCCTCACCTATTCCATGGAGATCTCGCTCGACGGCGCGGCGATGGAGACGCGCGGCTGCATTCTCGGCAAGCTGATCTGCAAATCGGCGAACTGGACCAGCGTGAACTGAAGGCTCAAAGCCCGTAATACCAGGGCGCCGTCAGCGCGAACACCACGGCGAGCAGCACGATCAGCGGCACGCCGGCGCGGATGAAATCGCCGAAACTGTAGTGCCCCGGTCCCATGACCATGAGGTTGGTCTGGTAGCCGATCGGTGTCGCGAACGAGCAGTTGGCGGCATAGATCACGGCAGCGGCAAAGGCCTCCGGCGGCGCGCCGATCTGGCGCGCCATGCTGAGCCCGATCGGGATGAACAGCGCGACCGCCGCATTATTGGAAAGCACATTGGTGAGGATCGAGACGCCGACGAACAGCATCACGATCATCAGCCACGCCGAGGAGCCGCCGCCAAGCGCGACGATCCCTTCCGCGATCAGCTGCGCGCCGCCGGTCGCCTGAAGCGCGGTCGCCATGGCGATCGATGCGCCGACCAGCAGGTATATCTGCCGGTCGAAGGCGCGGGCTGCCTGTTGCAGCGTCAGGCAGCCGAACAGGATCATCAAAAGCGCGCCGGTGACGGCATTGACCACCATCGGCGTGAGACCGGTGGCCGACAGGATGACGATCGCCGCAAAGATGGCGCTTGCCAAGAGCGCCTTGTCGCGCGGCGGCACGCTTTCGGCCGAATGCTCGAGCAGCAGGATATCGTGATTGCCGCGCATGGCGCGCAGATCGTCCTCGCGGCCGCCGATCAGCAGCGTATCGCCCGCCTCGAAACGCAGTTGCGAGAACGGCGTCCGCGCCATCCGGCTCTTGCGGCGAACGCCGAATATGGTGATGTTGAAGCGCTGCTGGATACCGCTGAATCGGACCGTGCGTCCCTCGAACAGCGAGCCGGGCGTGATCACCGCTTCGGCCAGATGATAATGCGCGCCCACCCGCCGCTCCGCCGACGGCGCGGTTCCATCCGGCGGCGCCGTGAGGCTGATCTCGCCCTTGGCCAGCAGATCCATGAACCCCTTGCGGGTGCCCGTCATCTGCAGCCGGTCGCCCGGCTGCAGCGTCAGTCCGTCATCATAGGGCGGCAGCAGCACCTTCTCCTCACGGACCAGGGCATGCAGCGACATCGGCGTCAGCACGGGAAAGAAGCCCGAGCGGGCGCGTTCCCCGACATAGCGGCTTTCGCCGAGCAGAACCACCTCGCCGAGAAACTGGGTGCCGGCGCTCTCCTGTTCGAAGCGCTTTTGCGACCGTTCCCGGGTGAAGATCCGCGGCATGACGAACAGCACATAGACAGCGCCGGAAACCGCAAGGATGACGCCCATGCCGGTGATATCGAAGAAGCCGAGATTGACGCCCTCGCGGCTGGCGATCCCGGCCGCGATCAGATTGGTCGAGGAACCGATCATCGTGGTCATCCCGCCCAGAATGGTGATGAAGGAAAGCGGCATGAAGATCTGGTAGGGCGGCAGGCGGAACCGCGCGGCGAGCGAGGCCAGCACGGGGATGAAGATCACGACGACCGGCGTGTTGTTCAAAAATGCCGAGGTGATGCCGCAGGTCGCCAGGATCATGATGATCAGCAGGCGCGGATTGGCGCCGTAGAACTGCCCGATCCGGTTGGTCACACCCTCCAGGGCGTCGGTCGCAAACAGGCCCTGGCCGACGATCAGGAGAGCCAGCACCGTGACCAGCGCCGGCGAGGAGAAGCCGGCGAGCATATCCTCGATCGGCAGCGGCTTACCGCCTTCCATCGTAAACGGGAACGCGCCGAACAGCACCAGAAGCATGCCGAGCGCGGCGAGCGACACCGCCTCGATCGGGAACCGGTCGAGCGAATAGAGACCGATCGTCCCGACGATAATCGCCATTGTCGCCACAAGATGAAAATGTTCGATCAAAAGAGCCTCATCAAAGAAATCCGGACACGCCTGCCCCGCGACCGAAGCGATCCCCTCGCTCCCGCAAAAAATCTGGCTGTCCCGGCGTCATCGAAAAGGCGACTTTGACAGTATTCCTCGGGGTTCCGCAAGTCTTGGCTAAAAAGTCCGCCGCAACTGCACCGTCCTCAAGCCTGCCGTATTTTCGGGCTTTATCGGACGTGGCCGCATTTTCTCCTATTTTGGGTTCTAGGCGCTCCTTGAACCCGGTGACGCAAACGTAAAGGTCAAGTGACCCAATACCAAGAAGGCCAAATCCAGTGTTAGAGGACCAAGCCCGCATGCCGCCACGCAAGTTTTTTTCCCTTCGCAGAACCCCGATCGCCAAAGGCGTTTCCGCCTGTTCAGGCCGTCGTGACACCCGCCAGTCTCTGATCGTCCGCTCAGGCCGTAATGAAAAATTTACCCTGCGCGCAGTATTTTTCCGACTGGCACCTGTCACACCGTCTTTGAGTTTTGCGTAGGAAGTGTGTTTCGTGACGTCGATCAAGAATTCGAAATCCCGCCCCGGGCGTGATCGCAAGAACGGCTTGCTGCGGCTTTCGCTCGCGGGCATCATGGTGGCGATCGCCGGCGGCGCGATCATCACCATCGCCTCATCGCCGATCCTTTCGGCGACGGTCTCCAAACCCGAATTCGCCTCCTCGCGCGGCATCAGCCTCACGGTCAATCCGGCGTTCAAGGCGCCCCAGCGCGCCCAGAGCGCCAAGGAAGCGCGCCTTCTTGCCGCCAGAACCGGACAGAGCCGCGCGAAGCCGGCGCTTGCTCCGGATGATATCAGGCAGGCCCTTCTGGCGGGCCGGCTGGAACAGGCCGGCCGCATGGCGCTTGCCGATCTCCAGCGTGGCCTTGTCGGCCGCCAGATCGCCGACAATGAAGGCTCCGAAATCGCGCTTGCCGGGGTGCCGCCCGAGCTTCAGCCGAAGATGGCACCGGCGGCGGTCCCGACGCCCGCCGCCCCGTCCACCGCGCTTGCGGCACTCGCTCCGAGCAGCGGCAGCGACACCAATGCCGACGATGCCTTCAAACTGGTGCTCCAGGGCGCCGATTCGTCCCGTCTCTCGCCGGGCGAAGTGCCGGTACCGGCCAAACGGCCCGCCGGCATGCAGCTTGCCTATGCCGATTTCGGTCACGACGACCTCAGCGACATCATGGGCGAGGTGCCCGGCCGCACCAAGAAGGTCGCCGTCTACGATATCTCCGCGGCCAAGGTATACATGCCGGACGGCGAGGTGATGGAGGCCCATTCCGGCAAGGGCAAATACCGCGACGACCCGAACCACACCCATGTGAAGATGGCCGGCGCGGTGCCGGCGGCGACATACAAGCTGACCATGCGCGAATCGCTGTTCCACGGCGTGCCGGCGCTCAGAATGACCTCTGTCGACGGCACCAATCCGCTCGGCCGCACCGGCATTCTCGCCCACACCTACATGCTGCGCACGCCCGGCGATTCCCATGGCTGCCTGGTGTTCAAGGACTATTACAAATTCCTGAAAGCGTGGAAGGCCGACAAGGTCGACTATATCGTCGCCGTTCCAAGCCTCGAGGAAGGGGCCAGCACGCTGCTGGCGAACCGGTAAAACTGACACGGCCAGGCGTCTCCGCCTGGCCGTAAAATGCCCGAAAATCTTCTGCAGGGGATCAGAAATCCCAGTCGTCGTCCTCGGTGGCGATCGCCTTGCCGATGACGTAGGACGAGCCGGAGCCGGAGAAGAAGTCGTGGTTCTCGTCGGCGTTCGGCGACAGCGCCGAGAGGATCGCCGGGTTGACCTTGCAGGCTTCCGGCGGGAACAGCGCCTCGTAACCGAGATTCATCAGCGCCTTGTTGGCATTGTAGTGCAGGAAGGCCTTCACGTCCTCGGTGAGCCCGACCGCATCGTAGAGCTGTTCGGTGTATTTGGATTCGATCTCGTACAGTTCGAACAGCAGGCCGAAGGTGAAATCCTTGATCGCCTCGCGCTCGGCATCCGAAACCTTCTTCAGACCCTGCTGGAACTTGTAGCCGATATAATAGCCGTGCACGGCCTCGTCGCGGATGATGAGGCGGATCAGGTCGGCGGTGTTGGTGAGCTTGGCGCGGCTCGACCAGTACATCGGCAGATAGAAGCCCGAATAGAACAGGAAGCTTTCGAGGAAGACGCTGGCGACCTTCTTACGAAGCGGATCGGTGGCGCGGTATTCCTGCAGGATGAGCTGCGATTTTTCCTGGAGGAAAGCATTTTCCTCAGACCAGCGATAGGCATCGTCGACTTCCGGCATCGAGCAGAGCGTGGAGAAGATCGAGGAATAGGAACGCGCGTGAACGGCCTCCATGAAGGAGATGTTCGACAGCACCGCTTCCTCGTGCTGGGTCACGGCATCCGGCATCAGCGTGATCGCGCCGACCGTGTTCTGGATGGTGTCGAGCAGCGTCAGCCCGGTGAAGACGCGGATGGTGAGCTTCTGCTCGTCCTCCTTCAGCGTCGACCAGGACGGAATATCGTTCGACAGCGGCACTTTCTCCGGCAGCCAGAAATTGCCGGTGAGCCGGTTCCAGACCTCGAGGTCCTTCTCGTCGACGATGCGGTTCCAGTTGACCGCGCGCGGCACGGCGATGGCGGGTTTCTTTGTCTGCATGTTCATGGTTTTTCCCCCGCGCATTACAGGCTGCACGAAACACAGCCTTCGACCTCGGTGCCCGAAAGCGCCATCTGCCGAAGACGGATGTAGTAAATGGTCTTGATGCCCTTCTTCCAGGCGTAGATCTGCGCCTTGTTGACATCGCGCGTGGTGGCGGTGTCGCGGAAGAACAGCGTCAGCGACAGGCCCTGGTCGACATGCTGGGTCGCCGCCGCATAGGTATCGATGATCTTCTCCGGCCCGATTTCATAGGCGTCCTGGTAATATTCCAGATTGTCATTGTCCATGAACGGCGCCGGATAATAGACGCGGCCGATCTTGCCTTCCTTGCGGATCTCGATCTTGGAGACGATCGGGTGGATCGAGGCCGTGGCATTGTTGATGTAGGAGATCGAGCCGGTCGGCGGCACGGCCTGGAGGTTGCGGTTATAGAGACCGCCCTTCATCACCGCTTCCTTCAGCTCCAGCCAGTCTTCCTGCGACGGCAGATCGATGCCGGCCTTTTCGAACAGGTCGCGCACGCGCTCGGTCGCAGGCTTCCATTCCTGTTCGGTATATTTGTCGAAATATTCGCCGCTGGCATATTTCGACTTCTCGAAGTCGGCGAAGGAGACGCCGCGCTCGACGGCGATCCGGTTCGAGGCCTTCAGCGCGTGATAGGTCACGGCGTAGAAATACATACTGGTGAAATCGACGCCTTCCTCCGAGCCGTAGAAGATGCGCTCGCGGGCGAGATAGCCGTGCAGGTTCATCTGGCCAAGGCCGATGGCGTGGCTTTCGTCATTGCCCTTCTCGACGGAGGGAACCGAGGAAATGTGGCTCATGTCGGACACGGCCGTCAGCGCGCGGATCGCGGTATCGACGGTGCGGCCGAAATCAGCCGAATCCATCGCCATGGCGATGTTCATCGAGCCGAGATTGCAGGAAATGTCCTTGCCCATATGCTTGTAGGACAGATCCTCGTCGAATTCGCTGGCTTCCGAGACCTGCAGGATTTCCGAGCAGAGATTGCTCATCGAGATCCGACCGGCAACCGGGTTGGCGCGGTTCGCCGTATCCTCGAACAGGATGTAGGGATAGCCGCTTTCGAACTGCAGCTCGGCCAGCGTCTGGAAGAAGGCGCGGGCATTGATCTTCTTCTTGCGGATTTCCGGGTTGTCGACCATCTCGCGATAGTGCTTGGAAATCTCCACCTCGGTCATCGCCTTGCCGTAGACGCGCTCGACGTCATAGGGCGAGAACAGGTACATGTCCTCGTTGTTCTTGGCGAGTTCGAAGGTGATGTCCGGAATGACAACGCCAAGCGACAGCGTCTTGATGCGGATCTTTTCATCCGCGTTCTCGCGCTTGGTGTCGAGGAAGCGCATGATATCGGGGTGATGGGCGTTGAGATAGACCGCGCCCGCGCCCTGGCGCGCGCCAAGCTGGTTGGCGTAGGAGAAGCTGTCCTCAAGCAGCTTCATCACCGGGATGACGCCGGAGGACTGGTTCTCGATCTTCTTGATCGGCGCGCCGTGCTCGCGGATATTGGTCAGCGACAGCGCCACGCCGCCGCCGCGCTTGGAAAGCTGCAGCGCCGAATTGATCGAGCGGCCGATACTCTCCATGTTGTCTTCGATGCGCAGCAGGAAGCAGGAGACCAGCTCGCCGCGGCTCTTCTTGCCGGCGTTGAGGAAGGTCGGGGTCGCGGGCTGGAAACGGCCGGCGATGATCTCATCGACGAGCGCGGTCGCAAGCGTCTCGTCGCCCTTGGCCAGCGCAAGCGCGACCATGCAGACGCGGTCCTCGTAGCGCTCCAGATAGCGTTTGCCGTCGAATGTCTTCAGCGTATAGGCGGTGTAATATTTGAAGGCGCCCAGAAACGTCTGGAACCGGAACTTCTTGTCGAAGGCGTGGTCCCAGAGATCGCGCACGAAATTGAACGAATACTGGTCGAGCACTTCCTGCTCGTAATAGCCCTCGTCGACCAGGTAATCGAGCTTTTCCCGGAGGTTATGAAAGAACACGGTATTCTGGTTGACGTGCTGCAGGAAATACTGCTTGGCCGCCAGCCGGTCCTTGTCGAACTGGATATGCCCGTTCTCGTCATAGAGATTGAGCATCGCGTTCAGGGCATGATAGTCCAGCGTTGCGGGCTTCGCCTTGGCGGCGCCCTTTTCCGCGACCTTCTCGGTGCCCTGCACGGTTTCTTCCTCGGCGCTTGTGGCCATCCTCAATTCTGCCGTTTCCAAAACTCTTCCAGCCCCTGTCTGACGTTGTTGACATCCTCTTCCGTGCCGAGAAGCTCGAAACGATAGAGGTACGGTATCTTGCACTTTGCCGCGATGATATCGCCGGCAATGCCGTATGTATTTCCGAAATTCGTGTTTCCGGAGGCAATGACGCCGCGAACCAGCGCCCTGTTCTCCGGATCGTTGAGGAACTGGATGACCGGTTTCGGCACCGCGCCCCTGCCATCCCCGCCGGCATAGGTGGGAACGACCAGCACATAGGGTTCGTCCACCTTTTTCGTGTCGCCCTGGGGGCCGAGACGCTTTGCCGGAAGGCCTGTCTTGGTCACGAAACGATGGGTGTTGCCCGTAGCGCTGGAATAGTAGACGAGCATGCCCGTCATCCTCTTGTCCTCTTCACCAACACGGCGCGCCCGTCTGACGCGCCGTCTGATCGTTCAGGCGCCCGCCGCATGGATGCGGCGCAACGCCTTCTTCAGGCTTCGCCGGCTTGTCGGCCGGCGGCACTCATGGTCAGGCAAGCGCGCCGATCATGTCCGGACGGAAGCCCGACCAGTGCTGCTCGCCGGCGACGACGACCGGGACCTGCCGGTAGCCCATGCCAACGACCTGATCATAGGCATCGTTGTCCACCGACACATCAACCACTTCATAGTCGAGGCCCTTGCGCTCCAGCGCGCGGGTCGTTGCATTGCACTGCACGCAAGCCGGTTTGGAATAGACAGTGATCTTCATCGTTATCCTCGCATAATCATTTTCTTCAAAAAGCGCCGCCGGGCGAACCCTCGGCGCTTCCCGCGCATCTGGCGAGGCTGGCGGCCAACACGGCATAGCCTCGTCCCGGACCCATGGCCGGCTTCCGCCTGATCAAAACGCCGGCGGTTGCAAACGGCCGCCGCCGCCATTTCTCAACAGACATCTCGAACACATTGACCGGACTGGTATTTTGGCTCTCCAGAAGCCGGCAGAAATCGCGCTGTCCACGAGGAACACCAATCCGACATATGCCTATGGAGACTCAAAAAACCTGAGAACCGGACGCCGCTGACGTGTCAGCATTGATTCGATAGACTCACCATAACACAATATCTGCGAACTGGAATGCCCGAACCAACCATATATAGTGTTTCGTGGACCTGTTTTCCACATTCAGGGTTAACGCATTGTGACAGGGAAAAAATACAGGCCGGAACGGGCGAACAGTGCTGATGCAGCATGTGCCGGCCCGGCGAATCGGTCTTGGGAAATTGCCGATGGCCGTGAAGATGACCCCTCGCCACCGGCAACGGCTACCAACCAAGAGTTGAACCGTCATGCACGCGGGATTTCTTTCGCGCTTTCCACAGGCGGACAAAAAAGCAGGGGATGACCGAAACTTCAGGCCGGCAACAACGCGCTCAAGGGGCAAGCCTTTGAGAAGCCAGCCCTATTCGTCGTCGGGGGACGGTGGCCGCCGCTCATAGCGCAGCACGAAGACATAAAGCCCGAGCGTGCCGAGCGCCATCGCAAACCATGTCAGCGCATAGCTCAGATGTGCATTGCGGAACGAGACCACGGTCAGGCCGCCGATCGGCAGCTTGCCCGCCGGGCCGCTGGCTTCGGCATCGATGAAATAGGGGGCGAACGGCACCAGGCCTCTGGTGCCCATGATCGAGGCGACGTCGCGGCGATACCATTTGCCATCGGCCGGATCGTTGGAGCGTGAAAACAGCCAGCCCTTGCTCTCCGACATGCGCAGCAAACCGTCGACGGTTACCTCGCCCTCAGGGGCGCGATAATTGGCGGGATTGTCCTGCCTGCCCTCCGGCACGAAGCCGCGATTGATCAGCACATAGCTGCCATCGTCGCGCAGAAGCGGCGTCATCACGAAATAGCCGGCGCCGAGCTGGGTCGGATAGTAGATCAGCGTCTGCGCCGCCTCGATATAGCGCCCGGTGACGCTGACATGGCGATAGGCGTCGTCTTCGCGCGTCATCGTCTCGCCTACCCCCGGCGCAGGCACAGCCGGCGCTTCGACGCGGGCATCGACGGCGGCGATCAGATCGAGTTTCCACTGCAGCCGGTAGACCTGCCAGATGCCGAGCGCCGTGAAGCCCGCAAACAGAATCGCGGCGATGGCGGTGATCAGAACCAGTTTTTTTTGAGAAATCGAAGCCATGAGCGGGAAAACCTTTCGCGCGCCGGAGGCCGGGAGCGCTGACAAAGCATGTCGGCTTCAACTGCGGACCGGGCGATCCATCCGGCCCCTTGGCGGGGCCGGAAAGAGGCTTGAAAAGCCGGTTACTACTGGCCCTGCACGATGATATTGCCGGTGACGCCGGCGTCGCGCAATTGCTGGGCGATCTCGGGCGTGGCGCAGACGATGGTGCCGTCGTCGAGATAGGTGAACCCGCTTTCCGGCAGCGGCATCATATATTTGTTCATGTTGTGCATGACCCAGAGCGAGCCCGCCAGCACGATCAGAAGCAGGATCAGCGCCAGAAGCGAGGACGCCATGGTCCAGCCCTGCTCCTGATTGGCGCTGAGCAGCAGGAAATAGCGCAGATGCACCAGGATCTGGGCCGCGGCGCAGATCATCACCACCGTCAGCAGGAAGGCCTTGCTGGAGATTGCGTCCGCCATCACCAGCCCGAAGGGGATGATGGTCAGCACCGCCGCCAGCACGAAGCCGGTCATCAGCCCCTTGAAGCTGCCATGGCCGTGGGAAGTGTGTTCAGCGCTGCTCATAGGATCGCTCCGGTAAGATAGACCAGCGAGAAGACGCCGATCCAGATCAGGTCGAGGAAGTGCCAGAACATCGAGAGCGTTGACACGCGCCGACGCATCGGCTCGTTCAAGCCACGCTTCGAAACCTGGAAAAGCAGGACGATCAGCCAGATCGTGCCGAAGGTCACGTGCAGGCCGTGGGTGCCGACCAGGGTGAAATAGGCCGACAGGAAGGCCGAACGGTCCGGCGTGGCGCCTTCGGAAATCAGGTCGTGGAACTCGTAGACTTCCATCGCCAGAAAGCCGACGGCAAACAGGCCTGCGACGATCAGCCACTTCATCACGCCGGCCTTGTCGCCCTTGTCCATGCGCAGCATGCCCATGCCGAAGGTGACCGAGGAGAACAGCAGCAGCGCCGTTTCCACCAGCGCGAACCACAAATGGAACAGATCGTTCGGCGCCGGCCCGCCCGCATAGGAGCGGCCCACCACGGCATAGGTCGCGAACAACGTGCCGAAGATCAGGCAGTCGCTCATCAGATAGATCCAGAAGCCAAGCTGCGTCGGACTATCGTGATGGGCGTGGTCGTCGTGATGCGCGCTCGTGTCGGCGCCCGTATCAGCGATCGTCGTCATACAAGTGCCTCCTTGGCCTTTTCCTGGTCGCGGGCGACCTGTTCGGCCGGAATGTAGTAATCACGGTCGAAATCGAACGTGTGGTAGATGATCGAGCCGACAGCGAGCACGAAGCTCAGCACCACCAGCCACCACATGTGCCACACCAGGCCAAAGCCGAGCGCCAGGCAGAAGAAGGCGGGCACGATGCCGGCCCAGGTGTTCTTCGGCATGTGGATCGGCTTGTACTCGGTCGGCCACTGGAAGCCTTCCTTCTTCATCCGCCACCAGGCATCACGACCGGTCACGACGAAATCGGCAGGAAAATTGTAGGGCGCGACCGGGGAGGTGGTCGCCCATTCCAGCGTGCGGCCGTTCCACGGGTCCGGACCGCATTTCAGCGCTTCCCGATTCTTGATGGACACGACGAGCTGGATCACGGTGCAGGCGATGCCGCAGCCGATCAGCAGCATGCCGATGCAGGCGATGATGAAATAGATCTGCCAGCCGGCATCCGTATAGCTCTGCAGGCGGCGGGTAACGCCCATCAGGCCGAGCACGTAGAGCGGCATGAAGGCGACGTAGAAGCCGATGCACCAGAACCAGAACGAGCGGCGGCCCCATTTGTCGTCCAGCTTGAAGCCGAACACTTTCGGCCACCAGTACTGGTAGCCCGCCATCAGCCCGAAGACGACGCCACCGATGATGACGTTGTGGAAGTGGGCGATCAGGAACAGCGAGTTATGGAGCTGGAAGTCGGCCGGCGGAACCGCCAGCATGACGCCGGTCATGCCGCCGATGGTGAAGGTGATCAGGAAGCCCACCGTCCAGTACATCGGGGTCTCGAACCGGATACGGCCGCGATACATGGTGAACAGCCAGTTGAAGATCTTCGCCCCCGTCGGCACCGCGATGATCATCGTCGAAATGCCGAAGAAGGTGTTCACATTCGCCCCGGAGCCCATGGTGAAGAAGTGGTGCAGCCAGACCACGAAGGACAGCACCAGAATGCAGGCCGTGGCATAGACCATGGTGCGGTAGCCGAACAGCGGTTTGCCCGAGAAGGTCGCGACCACTTCAGAGAAGATGCCGAAGCAGGGCAGGATCAGGATATAGACTTCCGGGTGGCCCCAGATCCAGATCAGGTTCACATACATCATGGGATTGCCGCCCATGTCGTTGGTGAAGAAGTGCATGCCGAGATAGCGGTCAAGCGCCAGCATGGCGAGCGTGGCCGTCAGCACCGGGAAGGCAGCGACGATCAGCACGTTGGCGGCAAGCGTGGTCCAGGCGAACACCGGCATGCGCATCATCGTCATGCCGGGCGCGCGCATCTTCAGGATGGTCGCGACCATGTTGACGCCCGATAGCGTCGTGCCTATCCCCGCTATCTGTAGCGACCATATGTAATAGTCGACCCCCACATCGGGCGAGTATGCAATCCCCGAAAGCGGCGGCATGGCGAGCCAGCCGGTGCGGCCCAGAAGGCCGATGAACAGCGATACGTTAAGCAGGATCGCGCCCGACACCGTCATCCAGAACGAAAAGTTGTTCAGCCACGGAAAGGCCACATCGCGCGCGCCGATCTGCAGCGGCATCGCGATATTCATCACGCCGACCAGGAAGGCCATGGCGAAGAAGAAGATCATGACCGTGCCGTGGGCGGTGAAGATCTGGTCGAAATGGTGCGGGGGCAGATAGCCCTGCGCGCCGCCGGCGGCGATCGCCTGCTGGGTGCGCATCATGAAGGCGTCGGTGAAGCCGCGGAACAGCATCACCAGCGCCAGCACGATATACATCACGCCGATCTTCTTGTGGTCGACCGAGGTGAACCACTCGCTCCACAGATAGCCCCATTTGCGATGATAGGTGATCAGGCCGAACACCGTCAGAAAGGCAATCACCACGGCGGCGAAGGTCACATCCAGGATCAGGACATTATAGGGAATGTCGGCCCAGGTGAGCTTGCCGAAAATGAAGTTCCAGAAATCAGATCTCATTACTGCCTCGCGGATTCGGATGCGTTCGGCGCATTGTCGCCGCCGGCCAGGTTTGTGACCGTCTGGTCGGGGTTCTTGACGTTGACCGGGCCCTTGGTCGGCTCGTCCGGGTTGGCGTGGAGCGTTTCCTCGAAGGCATGCTGGTCGAAGCCCTCGCCGGGCGCGAACTCGTCATAGACGTAGGAATCCTTGGTTTCGATCCCCTTCAGTCCGCCGCCGCCCATCATGTCCTGCATCATCATGTCGCCGATGCAGACCTTGCCCGGCTCGACGCAAAGGCCGACGATCTTGTCGAACAGGTTGTCGGCGACGCCGTTGTAATAGGACACGCTGTCGGCAACTGTCGGTTTCGCCAGCGTCTGGTAGGCATCGACCGTAAGCTCGGAGCCGGAGGTCTTGACCGTGTTGACCCAGTTGTCGAACTCGTCTTCGGATACGGCGAAGGTCTCGAAATCCATATGGGCATAGCCGGGACCGGAATAATTGGCCGAGCGGCCGTAATATTTGCCGGCGTCATCGGCCACCAGATGCAGCTTGGTTTCCATGCCGGCCATGGTGTAGATCATGCCGGCGAGCGCGGGGACCGAAAACGTGTTCATCACCGATGACGATGTCAGCCGCAGGTTCACCGCCCTGTCGGTCGGCACCACGAGCTGGTTGACGACGGCGATGTTTTCTTCCGGATAGATGAACAGCCACTTCCAGTCGAGCGAGACCGCCTCGATCTCCAGCGGCTCGCCGGCGATATGATCGAGCGGCTTGTAGGGGTCGAGACGGTGGGTATAGACCCAGGTCAACGCCCCGAGCGCGATGATGATCATCACCGGAACGCCCCAGATGAAGGCCTCGAACAGGTTGGAGTGCTCGAATTCCGGATCGTAATCATCCGTGGCCTTGCGCGAATCGCGATAGCGCCAGGGAATGTAGACCGCCATGACCAGCACCGGAACGATGATGACCATCATCAGCACTGTGGAGGCGATCAGCAGGTCGCGCTCCTCGTTGGCGACCCAGCCTGCGGGGTCGAGAAGGATCAGCTGACAGCCCGAGAGAGCGAGCACAAGCGGCAGCAGCAATGCCGGTTTTATTAGCTTGGAAAGGTTCACAATCGTTTCATTCTCTGCCAAACGCCCGGTTTCGCGGAAAAACACGGGCCTTGTTTTCGATGACTTGCCTGCAGCCTGCCGGCCCCTGGTCCCCGCGACACCGGTAAAGCACAGACATTCCCGTTGAGACCGCCCGTCCTTCAAGGACCGAGCGCACATGCGGCAGCTACTAACCCAATTTCGTCAAAAATAAACCGCTTTCGTGCTGTGGCATTTTGGCACAAGGGTGCGAAGGCGTCACCTGTACCCCCGATTTTTTCGCCCGCATTGCGTGAAAAATGCCACGTCGCAGGGCGGCGGCTCGCGCCGCGCGGCAGATTGTCACGCCGGGCCAGCCCCTCCAAGCCAAAATTTCATCCCTTCCGCCACGACGCGATTGCACGGAACCAGCGGGGCAGTCCGCCCGTTGATTCTCCAACAATCACTTTTCGCAGTTGCAGTACCGGAAACTTTCATGCGACAATACGACACATGTGACAAATTGCGCATGACCGTTTCGAGGAGGAAACGAATATGACGGGTCTGTTTTTCTTTCCCTATGTGACGAGCGCCGTGGGCGTTCTGCTCGGCGTCTACTGGACCAATGAGGCGCGCGAATATAATCGGCTCGACTATATTCTCCGTGCCTTCTTCATCTTTGGCATCAATATCGTGATCTCGTTCCTGCTGGAATTCGCCTTCCCGATGGAAACCGTGACCAGCTCGGGCATCGCGCTGTCGACCGCCTATTTCCTGGGTCTGTCGATCTACGCCGTGGTGCCGGGCCTCGCCTTCGGCCGCTTCACCGCGTTCCGCGCCCGCAACATGGGCCTCGACAAGTCCGCGGCCTACTGGTCGGCGATCCCGTTCGTGTTCATCTATTTCATGCTGGTCGCCCACAAGAGCGAGCACAAGAAACCGACCGCCACCCACGCCTGAGCGGCGAGGGACGGAGGAGGAAATTGAAAAGCCCCGGCGGAGTGCCGGGGCTTTTTTGTTTGCAGAAGATTTGACGCGCCCGAGACCGTGGCAGCGCCGCTTGCCCTCACCCGGCGCATACGCGCCACCCTCTCCCCTGCGGGGAGAGGGGAGCCATGCTGCGTTTTCAGAGCAAGCGGCAAGGCAGAACCACGCCGTATTCCCCTTCTCCCCTTGGGGAGAAGGTGGCCGAAGGCCGGATGAGGGTGCGGCCTTTCAGCGTGGCAAAAGCGCCCCGCTACTTCGCCGCGTCCAGCAGCGCCGCAACCAGCCCCTTGGTCGAGGAATCATGCCCTTCGGCGCTTTCCTTGCCGGAGACGACAGGCAGCAGCCCGGTGGCGAGTTCCTTGCCAAGTTCCACGCCCCACTGGTCGAAGGAGTTGATGCCGAACAGTACGCCTTCCACAAACACGCGATGTTCGTAAAGCGCGATCAGACGGCCGAGCGCGTAAGGCGTCAGGCTGTCATAGACGAAGGTGATCGACGGACGGTTGCCGGAGAACACGCGGTGCGGCCCGATCTTGGCTGCCGTCGCCTCGTCCGCGCCCTTGTCGAGTAGCTGGGCCTTCGCCTCGTCCAGCGAGCGGCCCTTCATCAGCGCTTCCGACTGCGCCAGGCAATTGGCCATCAGCAACTGGTGCTGGTGGCGGAGATCGCTCTCGAACCCATTGGCGGCGATCATGAATTCGATCGGGATGATGTTCGTGCCCTGATGCAGGAGCTGGAAGAAGGCGTGCTGGCCGTTGGTGCCGGGCTCGCCCCAGACGATCGGGCCGGTCGGCGTCGTAACATGCTCGGACTCGATCGTCACCGACTTGCCGTTGCTTTCCATGTCGAGCTGCTGGAGATAGGCGGCAAAGCGCGACATGCGCTGGTCGTAGGGGATCACCGCGCGGGAGGGGTAATCGAGGACCACCCGCTGATAGAAGCCGACAAGGCCCAGCAGGAAGGGCAGATTTTCCCTGACCGGCGCCTCGCGGAAATGATTGTCGATCGCGAAGGCACCGTCCAGGAATTTGCCGAAGCTCTTCTCGCCGATCGCGATCATCAGCGGCAGACCGATCGCCGACCAGATCGAATAGCGCCCGCCGACCCAGTCCCAGAAACCGAACACCCGCGACTGGTCGATGCCGAAATCGGCGACCTTGTCGAGCGCCGTCGATACCGCGCAGAAGTGATGGGCAACCGCAGCCTCGCCGAGCGCGCCAGCGATGAACTTGCGCGCCGTCTTGGCGTTGGTCATGGTCTCGATCGTGGTGAAGGTCTTCGACGCCACGATCACCAGCGTCGTCGCCGGGTCCAGCCCCTTCAGCGTGTCCGCGATATGGGCGCCATCGACATTGGAGACGTAATGCAGACGCGGCCCGTCATGAAAGGGCGCGAGCGCCAGCGTGGTCATAGCCGGACCGAGATCGGAGCCGCCAATGCCGATATTGACGACATCGGTGAACGGCTTGCCGGTCGCGCCATGAATGGCGCCGGTGCGGATGCCCTCGGCGAAATCGCCCATGGCCGCCAGCACCTCGTTGACATCCGGCATCACATCCTTGCCGTCAACCATCACCGGCGTATTGGCGCGGTTCCTGAGTGCCGTATGCAGCACGGCGCGGTCTTCTGTGATGTTGATCTTCTCGCCGGCAAACATCGCCGCGCGCTTTTCCGCAACGCCCGCCTCGTCGGCAAGCTTGACCAGCAGATCGAGGATCTCGTCGTTCACTGCGGTCTTGGAGAAATCCATCAGCAGATCTTCGAAGGAAACGCTGAATTTCGAAAACCGCTCCGGATCGGCAGCGAAGGCCGCGCGCAGATCGGTGGCGTCGCTGCGCTCGGCCGTTTCCTTGAGCTTGGAGATGAGGGTGTTCATGTCAGGCTGCTCCCTGAATATGGGGTGAGGCGATAGGTGTTACCTAGAACCCTTCAGGCGGAATTGGAAGCGTTCGGCCGCATTGAAGGCGGGCGGGAAGCGAAAATCAAGCGCTGGAGCGATTTGTTTTTGACGGAACGACCGGCTCGCTCCCGATACTCTCTCCCGCTGGCGGGAGAGATGCCCGAAAGGGGCAGTGAGGGTGGCGCGGCATTTCAAATTGCACGGACGTTCGCGTTGATATTCTCCCCCCTCACTGCCCCTCTCGGGGCATCTCTCCCCTCCGGGGCGAGAAGATTGGGGGGGCTGTGCGGCAAGGTTTGTTGCGATTTGTCCGCCGCTCTAAACCCCGAGATACCGGTCGGTCAGAGCCGGCGTCAGCGCATCGATGCCGCCCTGCCAGACCGTTTCGCCGCGCTCGATGATCACCGCGCTGTCGGCGACGGAGACGATTTCCTTCAGCGACTTGTCGACCAGCAGGATCGAAAGCCCCTCCGCCTTCAGGGCGCGCACGCCGGCCCAGATTTCCTGCCGCACCACCGGGGCAAGACCTTCGGTGGCCTCATCGAGGATCAGAAGGCGGGGATTGGTCATCAGCGCGCGGCCGATCGCCAGCATCTGCTGCTCGCCGCCCGAAAGCGTGGCCGAGGTCTGGCGCATGCGCTCCTTCAACCGCGGAAACAGGACCTGGACCCGGTCGATATCCCACGGGCCGGGCCGGGCGGCGACAACCAGGTTTTCGGCGACCGTCAGCGGCGCGAAGCAGCGCCGCCCCTCCGGCACAAGGCCGACGCCAAGCTGGGCAACCTTCGGCGCGGAGACGCCCTTGAGGTCGCGCCCGACGAAGCTGAGACGGCCGCCCGAATGCTGCAGCAAGCGGCTGATGCAACGGATCGTCGTGGTCTTGCCCATGCCGTTGCGGCCCATCAGGGCGACGACCTGGCCCTCATCCATGGCGAGCGAGACGCCGAACAGCGCCTTGACCGCGCCATAGGCCGCCGTGACGTTTTCAAGCTCCAGCAGCCGGGTCATGCCTCTTCTCCAAGATAGGACCGGCGGACATCGGGATTGGCGCGGATTTCGGCGACGCTGCCGGAGGCGATGATCTTGCCGTAAACCAGCACCGAGATGCGGTCGGCGAGCGCGAAGACGGCGTCCATATCGTGCTCCACCAGCAGGATCGGCGCCTCGTGTTTCAACTCCGCAAGCATGGCCGTCAACTGCTGGCCGCCCTCGAGCCCCATCCCCGCCATCGGCTCGTCAAGCAGGAAGGCGCGCGGACGCATCGCGAGCGCCATCGCGATTTCGAGCTTGCGGCGTTCCCCATGGGAGAGCGCGGACGCTACGACATCGGCGCGGTCCTTCAACCCGGCTTCACCGATATGAAACAGCGCCGGCTCGGTGAGCTTGCGGTCGGAAAGGGCCGGGATATGGAAGCGGAACACGCGGCCCGAGGCGCCTGCGACAGCAAGCATGACATTCTGCAGCACCGTGAAATCCGCAATCACCGAGGAGACCTGAAAGCTGCGCGCCAGACCGAGCCGGGCGCGGGCGGCGGCATCGAGATCGTCGATCACCTGCCCCTCGAACCGCATCGTGCCGTGGTCAGGCCGGACCTCGCCGACGACCTGCTTGATGAGCGTCGACTTGCCGGCGCCGTTCGGCCCGATCAGCGCATGGATTTCGCCCGGCATCAGGGTGAGGCTGACATCGTCGGTGACGGTGAGCGCGCCATAGGCTTTGCGAAGGCCGGTGATTTGAAGGATCGGCTCATGCATTGCGGAACCTCCGGGTAATCAGCCCGATCAGCCCGCCGGGCGAATAGATCACGATCACCAGGAGCAGCAGGCCGAGCAGCGCCTGCCAGTATTCGCTGACATCGCCGAGCAGATGCTCGAGCAGGATATAGATCGCGGCACCCGCCACCGGCCCGCACAGCCTTCCGACGCCGCCAAGGATAACAAACACCATGATTTCGCCCGACATGTGCCAGGAGAGCATCGCCGGGCTGACGAAGCGGTTGAGATCGGCATAGAGCGAGCCCGCAAGCGCCACGATCATGCCCGACAGCACGAAGGCGACCAGCAGCACGCCATAGGGGCGGATGCCGACGGCCATGGTGCGCTGGCGGTTCTGCCGTGCGGCCTGAAGGGCAAGCCCATAGCGCGACTGGGTGACGACGGCGGTGAAGAGCAGCGCAATCGCCAGAAGTGCCGCGCAGATCGCGAAATACTGGATCGGGTCGAAAGTGTTCAAGCCCGGAAAATTGTTGCGGACATAAAAGCTCAATCCATCCTCGCCGCCATAACGCGGCCAGCTCACGGCAAAGTAATAGACCATCTGTGCGAAGGCGAGCGTGACCATGATGAAATAGACGCCGGTGGTGCGAAGCGACAGCGCGCCGATGGCAAGCGCCAGTAGACCGCCCGCCACCATCGCCATCGGCCAGATGCCGAGCATGTCGTTGCTGCCGGCGAGCGTGAAGGGGAAGGTCAGCACCGGCGTCGCCTGCATGGCATGGCTTGCCAGAATGCCGGTGACATAGCCGCCAATGCCGAAAAAGGCGGCATGGCCAAGCGACACCAGCCCGCCATAGCCGAGCGCGAGATTGAGGCCGACGCCGGCGAGCGCGAAGATCGCCGCCTTGGTGGCGAGCGTGACGGCAAAGCCGTTGCCCATCAGATGCGCGCCGATGGCGAATGCGATGAGGGCTGCGAAGATGGCGAGATTGATAATGGTTTCGCGGGTCATGCTTTCGCCCCGAACAGGCCCTGCGGGCGGATCACCAGAACCACGGCCATCAGGATATAGATCAGCATCGAGGCGACGGTGGCGGCCATGGCATTGGCGCCCGAACCGCCGCCAAGTGCGGCAAACAGGCCCGGCAGCAGCGCCTTGCCGAGCGTATCGGTCATGCCCACCAGCAGCGCCCCGATCAGCGCCCCCTTGATCGAGCCGATGCCGCCGATGACGACGACGACGAAGGCGAGGATCAGCACCGGCTCGCCCATGCCGACCTGCACCGACTGGATGGAGCCGACCAGCGCCCCGGCAAAGCCGGCAAGTGCCGCGCCAAGCGCAAACACGATGGTGTAGAGCCTGGCGATATCAACCCCGAGGGCTGCGATCATCTCGCGGTCGGCCTCGCCGGCGCGGATGCGGATGCCGAGACGCGTGCGGCCGATCAAGAGCCAGAGGCCGATGGCGACCGCCGCGCCGAAAAGGATGATCACCAGACGGAACACCGGATATTGCAGCCCGCCTGGCAGCGTTACGGCACCCGACAGGAGCTCCGGGAGGTTGAGATAGAGCGGAAACGAGCCGAACACCCAGCGGGTCCCTTCGGAAAACACCAAGATCAGCGCGAAGGTCGCCAGCACCTGATCCAGATGATCGCGGGCATAGAGCTTGCGGATCACGCCCACCTCGATCAGCGCGCCAACGCCGGCAGAGACCAGCAGGCTTGCGGCAAGGCCGAGCCAGTAGTGCCCGGTTGCCGCGGCGACAAAGGCGCAGGCGAAGGCGCCGATCATGAACAGCGAACCATGGGCAAGATTGATGAGCCCCATGACGCCGAACACCAGCGTCAGGCCGGCGGCCATCAAAAACAGCATCATGCCGTATTGCAGGCCGTTCAGGGCCTGCTCGACCAAGAGCGACACACGCTCCTCCTTCGCGAACAATGAAGACGCCGTCCGACGCTTGAGCGCCGGACGGCATGCGGCCCGGAGAAGACCTTACATCTTGCACTCGGCGGCGTAGGCGTCGGCGTGATCGGTCATCACGGTGCCGACAAGCTTGTTGGTCAGCACGCCATTGTCATCGATCACTTCGCGGATCACGAAATCCTGGATCGGATGCTGGTTGGGGCCGAACTTGAAATTGCCGCGCACGCTGTCGAAATCGGCAGCGGCGAGCGCCTGCCGGAAGGCATCGGCGTCCGAGACATCGGCCGCGGCGAGCGCGGACAGCAGGAGATTGCCGGTGTCATAAGCCTGGGCCGCGTAGAGCGAGGGCAGACGGCCATATTCGGCCTCGAAACCTTCGACGAAAGCCTTGTTGGCCTCATTGTCGAGGTCCGGCGACCAGTCGGAGGTGTTCTTGACGCCGATCGCGGCTTCGCCCATGGCCGGCAGGATATCCTGGCTGAAGCTGAAGGCCGGGCCGATCAGCGGCTTGTCGACGCCGGATTCGGCATATTGCTTCATGAACGAGATACCCATGCCGCCGGGCAGGAAGAAGAACACCGCATCGGCGTCGCTGTCGCGAATCTGGGCAATCTCGGCGGCATAATCGGTGGCGCCGAGTTGGGTGTAGACTTCCTTGACCACCTCGCCGTCATAGAAGCGCTTGAAGCCGGTGAGCGAATCCTTGCCCGCCGGATAGTTGGGAGCCATGATGAAGATCTTCTCGATGCCTTCCTGGCTGGCATAGGCGCCGGCGGCCTCGTGGAGATTGTCGTTCTGGTAGCTGACCGCGAAATATTTCGGGTTGCAGCCGGCGCCCGCAAGCTGCGAGGGCGCGGCGTTGGTCGAAAGATAGAACTTGCCCTGTGCCACCGCAGACGGCACCACGGCCATGGCGAGGTTCGACCAGACGATGCCGGTCAGCACGTCGACCTTGTCGGACTGGATCATCTTGTCAGCGATCTGGACGGCGACATCCGGCTTCTGCTGGTCGTCCTCGACCACGACCTCGACGTCGGAAGCGGCATCGCCCGCCTGTTTCAGCGCCAGCATGAAGCCGTCGCGGCTGTCGACGCCGAGCGACGCGCCGCCGCCCGAAAGCGTGGTGATGACGCCGACCTTGACCGGATCAGCATGCGCAACGCCG
Source organism: Martelella sp. FLE1502 (assembly GCF_053484255.1). Classification (NCBI taxonomy): domain Bacteria; kingdom Pseudomonadati; phylum Pseudomonadota; class Alphaproteobacteria; order Hyphomicrobiales; family Aurantimonadaceae; genus Martelella; species Martelella sp. FLE1502. Next base: position 142,436 of record NZ_JBAKFQ010000006.1, on the reverse strand, counting down.
GCAGCGCCGATCGCGAGCGCCATGACGCCGCCTTTCAGGAAAGTGCTGAGTTTCATAGATGTCCCCTATCTGTTGTTTGCGATTCCCGCGGAATTCGTCTTCGGCCTCAGGCAACGCCCCTCGTGCCCATGCGGGCAGTCTAGTCTAAGCATGTCGCCATGATAAGCCGTTGAAGTGTAACCTGACATAATTCAATTATTACATCAAATTTAAAATATTTTACGCCAACTATTTCTCGCCTTGCCCCACCGCGCTGCTTCCAGTCCCGGGTTTGTCGGACGTTTTCTAATAGGCGAACCGGTTCGTGGCGCGGCCCTATCGGTGGGGCACACCCTCTCCCACACGCGCTGCGTCATCCTCGGGCTTGACCCGAGGATCTGAGCACATTTCTGCACGAGCAGTGCCAGCGGTAGAGGCAAAGTCGTCGCGAAACACGCCAACGCTTCTCGCGACAGACGGGATTGGATCCTCGGGTCAAGCCCGAGGATGACGTCGAGAAGGAGGCGGACATGGGCGGCTCTCCTGCGTTGCTCAAAGTAAAAAGACTACGAAACTATTTTAAAATTAAACTTATTGCCGGCTTGACCTACGCAACGCCGATCTGCTCCAGCACCATTTTTCCGAACCGATGGCGCGGATTGGCCATGGCGTCGAGGATCGAATAGTGGTGATGACCGGGAACGTCGAGCAGGAGGCAGTCGCCGCCCGACGCTTCGATATGGTCGCGATAGAGCAGGCTCTGGCGATGGAATTCATCGCTTTCGAGCGCGCCGACGGCGGCGATCATCGGAGGGATTTGCGCCGGCAGCGGGTGGTCGACGGGACTGTTGCGGCGCGCGGCCTCCGCATCCATACCGAGATCGTCATTGAGGCTCGTCAGCCGGATCGGCTCAAGGTCAAAAAGTCCGCTCACCGCCGTGACGCCCTTGATCGGAAAGCCCGACCGTGAATCGAGCCCGGACCAGTCGGCGGCAAGCAGCATGCCGGCGATCTGGCCGCCGGCGGAATGCCCGGAGACGAAAACCCGCGCCTCATCGCCGCCGAAGGAGGCGGCATTGCGCCAGACCCATTCGAACGAGCGGCGGCACTGCTCGGAAATCATGTCCATGCTGACGGCGGGGCACAGTCCGTAATCGGGAAACACCACGGTGACGCCGCGCTCGACAAACGGACGGGCGAGAAACCGGTACCAGGACTTGTCGGTCGAGCGCCAGTAGCCGCCATGATAGAACACCAGCACCGGCGCCGGCCCGCCATCGAGCGCAGGGAAGATGTCGAGCCGCTCGGCAGCGCTTTCGCCATAGGCGATATCGAGCTGGCAGGGCAGGTCTTCCGCCGCCTTCGCGCTCTGTTCCTGCCAGCGCTTCGCATAGGCGCCGAAGGCGGGTACGGAGTCGCGGGCGATATATTGCGCATTCAGGGAGGCTGCGTCATAGCGGCGAAAGGCGTCGCGGTCGGCCTTCATGCCGCCGGCTCCAGGGCCGCCTCGAGCTTCGCCCGGATTGCTTCCGGCCAGGGTTGCGGGCGGCCGCTGTCGTTGACGAACACCAGCCGCGCCTTGGTTTCGAATCGCTTCTCATCCCCGCACCATGCCGTCATCCGGTAGGAAAACGAGGTGCGGCCGACATGTTCAACATCGAGCGCGACCACCAGATGGTCGCCATGAAAACTGGGCGCCGTGAACCGGGTCTCGATCGCGGCCGTCGGCACGCCCTCGCGCCCGATGAAATCCTCAAACGGCCATTCCAGAGCCTCGGAAAAGAAGGTCTCGACGCAGTCGTTCATCATCTCGAAATAGCGGGGGAAGAACACGATCCCCGCCGGATCGCAATGTTTGAACAGGACTTTCTGCTTCATTTCAAAGGTCATGTGAGGCCTTTCAGGACTGCAACCGGAACCGCTGGATCTTGCCCGTGGAGGTCTTCGGCAGCGCCTCCACGAATTTGATGCTGCGGGGGTATTTATACGGCGCGATCGTCGCCTTGACATAGTCCTGAAGCTCTTTCACCAGCAAATCGCTCGGGGCGTAGCCATCGGCGAGCACGATATGGGCCTCGACGATCTGACCGCGGTCCTCGTTCGGCGCGCCGATCACCCCGCATTCCGATACCGCTTCATGACGCAGCAGCGCCGCCTCGACCTCCGGGCCGGCGATGTTGTAGCCGGCCGACACGATGATGTCGTCATTGCGGGCGGCAAAGTGGAAATAGCCGTCCTCGTCATGCACGAAGGTGTCGCCGGTGACGTTCCAGCCATCCTGCACATATTCGTCCTGACGCTCGCCGCCGAGATAGCGGCAGCCGGCGGGCCCGCGCACGGCAAGCCGGCCCATCGTGCCGCGCGGCGCTTCCGTGCCGTCCTCGGCGAGCACCTTCGCCTCGTAACCGCCGACGGGCCGTCCGGTGCAGGCCGGGCGATGGTCGTCAAACCGGTTGGTGATGAAGATGTGCAACATTTCGGTGGAGCCGATTCCGTCGAGCATCGGCTTGCCGGTCTTTTCCATCCACGCCTCATAGACCGGCGCCGGCAGGGTTTCGCCGGCGGAGACGGCAGCCCTGAGGCTCGAAAGATCGGCCCCGTGATCCATCGCCTGCAACATGGCGCGATAGGCCGTCGGCGCGGTGAAGCAGACGGTGGCGCGGTACTTCTCGATGATTTCGATCATATTGGCCGGCGAGGCGACCTCGAGTAGCGTCGCCGCAGCACCAAAGCGCAGCGGAAACACGGCAAGCCCGCCGAGCCCGAAGGTGAAGGCGAGCGGCGGCGAGCCGATGAACACATCCTCCGGCGTCACGTTCAGCACTTCCTTCGCATAGCCGTCGGCGATGATCAGCAGGTCGCGGTGAAAATGCATGGTCGCCTTGGGGTCGCCGGTCGAGCCCGAGGTGAAGCCCAGAAGCGCGACATCATCCTGCGCGGTATCGACGGCGTCGAAGTTTACCGGTTTTTCCAGCGCCAGCCGGTCGAGCTCGGCATCGTGATTGGCGGTGCCATCGAAGCCGATCACCTTTTTCAGGAAGCGGCTTTCCTTGGCGCAGGTCACCAGCTCCTCCATCAGCCGCGTGTCGCAGAGCGCGAATTCGATCTCCGCCTTGTCGACATATTTGGCAAGCTCGCCGGCGCGCAGCATCGGCATGGTGTTGACCACCACCGCGCCGGCCTTGGTGGCGGCCAGCCAGCAGGCGACCATGGCGGGATTGTTGGCCGAGCGGATCAGCACCCGGTTCCCGGGCTTGACGCCGAGATCATCGACCAGAACATGGGCCAGACGGTTGGTCCAGTCCGCCATTTCCTTGTAGGTGCGACGCCTGCCATTGCCGATCAGCGCGACGCGGTCGCCGAAGCCTTTGGCGACCATGGCATCGGTCAGTTCGACGGCTGCATTCAGCCTGTCGGGATATTCGAAACCGTCCAGCAGAAGATCGGGCCAGGCTTCGAAGGGCGGCAGGTTGTCGCGAGCGAAACTATCAGTATGGCCGGAGGGCCGGAGTTGCTGAGGCATGGTCTGTTCCCGTTGTTTTTATGAGTGAACGCTGCCTGCTTCTTGTCTGTCAGGCCGGTGGATCCATATAGGTTTCCAGCCCGGCGCGGACATCGTCCGGCCATGGCCGCGACCGGTGATCTTCGGTGGAGGTGAGCACGATCCGCTGGCGCACCGACCAGATCACATCGCCCCTGACCCGCGCGAAGGTTTCGAGATCGAGCGAGGAATTGCCGATGCGCCGCACATGCATGGCAAAATCCAGCACATCGCCGAAGCGCGCAGGCTTCTCGAACGCAATATCCATCTTCAAGACCGGCATGCCGAGATTGCGCTCCAGCATCATCTCTTCCCAGGAAACGCCGAAGGAGGCGAACATGGCGCGGTTGACTTCCACCAGCATGGAGAAATAGGCCGGGTGATAGGCGATCCCGGTGAGATCGCAGTCGCCGAAGCGCAGGGCCTGAGAGGTTTCGAACGGCAATGACGGGCTCCCTTGTTATTGTGGCTGATATCGGCCGCGTTTTCCGGTTATATGGTAACCATAGAGGAGACGGATTATTAGTTCAATATTGAAATAATCGGCCTGGTATTGATGACCCGACCTATCCCAACTCTCTGCGTCATCCTCGGGCTTGACCCGAGGATCCAACCACGGGTGTCGCGAGACGCGTTTGCGGTTTTTTTTCGAGTTGGCGCCGATACCATGTCAAGCCGTTCACTCCGCTCGCATTGCGACGGGATTAGATCCTCGGGTCAAGCCCGAGGATGACGCCCGTGGGGAGGAGGATGCGCCTGAACTTATGCTGCTTGCGATCAAAGAGAGCTGCCCGACGCCGTGGCCAGCCAAACCCGCGCTTGACACCACCCCCAAACCCAATTTATTTTAAATTCAAATTAATTTTCGCATCAAGCACCACACGCAGCGACAGGGGAAACCAGACATGAAAATCGCAGTTCTGGGCGGCGGGCCCTCGGGCCTTTACTTCGCGATCTCGATGAAGCTGCGCGACAGCGGCCACGACATTACCGTCTACGAGCGCAACCGCCATGACGATACATTCGGCTGGGGCGTGGTGTTTTCCGACGAAACGCTGGAGAATTTCAAGGGCAACGACCCGGTTGTCGTGCAGTCGATCCGCGACAATTTCGCCTATTGGGACGATGTGAAGGTGGTGCGCGGCGAGGAGAGCATGACGTCGGGCGGTCATGGTTTTTGCGGCATCGGGCGTATGCGGCTTCTGGTCCTGCTGCAGGAACGCGCCCGCGAACTCGGCGTCAAACTGGAATTCGAATCCGAGATCGATGACGCCGCCATTGAAAGACTGCGCGCCGAAAACGACCTCGTGATTGCCGCCGACGGGCTGAACTCGCGCACCCGCAAGCTTTACGAAGACAAGTTCCAGCCGTCGATCGACATGCGCCGCAATCATTTCGTGTGGCTCGGCACCAAACAGAAATTCGACGACGCCTTCACCTTCATCTTCGAGAAGACCGACAAGGGCTGGATCTGGGCCCATGCCTACCAGTTCGATGACGATACCGCGACCTTCATCGTCGAATGCGGGCCGGAAGTGTTCGAGGCCTATGGCTTTGGCGAGATGAGCCAGCAGGAAAGCATCGCCACCTGCGAGAAGATCTTCGCCCGTCACCTCGGCGGTCACAGCCTGATGACCAATGCCAACCATATTCGCGGTTCGGCCTGGATCCGGTTTCCGCGCGTGGTCTGCGAAAACTGGCATTTCGACAATGTGGTTCTGCTCGGCGATGCCTCGGCGACCGCGCATTTCTCGATCGGTTCCGGCAGCAAGCTCGGCATGGAGAGTGCGGCCGCCCTCGCCGACGAGCTCAATTCCGGCAAGCCGCTCGAAAAGGCGCTGGACGATTACGAGGCCGAGCGCAAGCTGCAGGTGCTGCGCGTTACCTCGGCTGCCCGCAACTCCACCGAATGGTTCGAGGAGGTGGAGCGCTATCTCGAGCTCGATCTGATGCAGTTCAACTATTCGCTGCTGACCCGCTCGCAGCGCATCGGCCACGAAAACCTGCGCCTGCGCGATCCCGAATGGCTGGCGACGGCGGAAGCCTGGTTCCAGAAACAGGCCGGCAGCCAGTCGACGCGGCGGCCGATGTTCGCCCCGTTCAAGCTGCGCGACATGGAGCTGAAGAACCGCGTCGTGGTCTCGCCGATGGCGCAGTACAAGGCGAAGGACAGCATGCCGACCGACTGGCATTTCGTCCACTATGCCGAGCGCGCCAAGGGCGGCGCGGGTCTGGTCTTCACCGAAATGCTCTGCGTTTCGCCGGAAGGCCGGATCACGCCCGGCTGCCCCTGCATCACCGACGAACAGGTGCCGGCCTGGAAGCGGCTGGCCGACTTCGTCCACGCCGAGACCGATGCGAAGATCTGCGCCCAGATCGGTCATGCCGGCCGCAAGGGTTCCACCCGGGTCGCCTGGGAAGGCATGGACATGCCGCTTGTCGACGGCAACTGGCCGCTGATCTCGGCCTCGGCCATTCCCTATACGCCCGAAAGCCAGACGCCGAAGGCAATGGACCGGGCCGACATGGACATGGTGCGCGACCAGTTCGTCGCCTCCGTGAAGGCAGCCGACGCTGCCGGTTTCGACATGGTAGAAATGCACGCCGCCCACGGCTATCTGCTCGCCTCCTTCATCTCGCCGGTCACCAACCGGCGCGAGGACGAATATGGCGGCAGCCTGGAAAACCGGATGCGCTTTCCGCTGGAAGTGTTCGCCGCCATGCGCGCGGCCTGGCCCGCCGAAAAGCCGATGACGGTGCGCATCTCCGCCCATGACTGGGTGGGCGAGGCGGGCGTCGAGCCCGACGAGGCGCTGAAGATTGCCGAAGCCTTCAAGGAAGCCGGCGCGGATGCCATCAACGTCTCCTCCGGCCAGACCACCAAGGACGAACAGCCGGTCTATGGCCGCATGTTCCAGGTGCCGTTCTCCGACCGGGTGCGCAACGATATTCACCTGCCGACCATGGTCGCCGGCAATATCTACGAGGCTGACCACGTCAACTCGATCCTGATGGCCGGCCGCGCCGATCTGGTGCTGCTCGCCCGCCCGCATCTGGCCGATCCCTACTGGACGCTGCATGCGGCCGTCGAACTCGGCGATACCGAACAGGCATGGCCCGCGCCCTATGAGGGCGGCCGCCGGCAGGCCAATACGCTTGCCGAACGCGCGAAGGCGATGTCATGACGCTTACCGGCAAAAAGGCGCTGGTCACAGGCGGCGGCTCGGGCGTTGGCGCGGTGATTGCCCGTGCGCTGGCCGATGCCGGCGCCCAGGTGATCATTTGCGGGCGCAGGCGCGAGGCCCTGGAGACCGTGGCCGATAGCCACAAGGCGATCTCGGCGATGACCTGCGACATCACCGATGAGGCGCAGGTGATCGCGCTGTTTGCCGCCGCCGGGCCGCTCGATATCGTGGTCGCCAATGCCGGTGCATCCGAGAGCGCACCGTTCGCCGCGACCACGCTCGAAAGCTTCAACGCAATGTTGGCCGTCAATCTGACGGGCACCTTCCTCACCTTGCGCGAGGGCGCGAAGGCGATGGCGGGGCGCAAGGGCCGGCTGATCGCGATCGCCTCCACCGCCGGCCTGAAGGGCTATGCCTATGTCGCGCCCTATGCGGCAGCAAAACATGGCATCGTCGGGCTGGTCAGATCGACCGCGCTCGAATATGCCCGCAAGGACATCACGGTAAACGCGATCTGCCCCGGCTTTCTCGATACCGAGATGACCGAGCGCTCGATCGCCCGGGTCGTCGAGACCACGGGCCGCAGCGCCGAGGAGGCCCGCGCGGCCCTTGAGGCCAGCAATCCGATGAAGCGGCTGGTGCCGCCGGAGGATGTGGCGGAGGCCGTGCTGTGGCTTGCCTCCGACCGCGCCGCCATGGTCACCGGACAGGCGATTTCGATTTCGGGGGGCGAGGTATGAATTCGCCCACCGCCCATCTAAACACCGAGGAAAGACCGCCCATCAGGTTCGTATTTGAAAGTTCAGGCATGACATCGTACTCGCAATCGCCGCACCAGTTTCTCGAGCCAGAAGGCTGGGTCCCCGCCCGCGGCTACGCCAACGGCATGGCCGCCACGGGCCGCATGGTCTTCACCGGCGGTCTGATCGGCTGGAATGCCCGGCAGGAATTCGAGCATGACGATCTCGTCGGCCAGTTCGAACAGACGCTGCGCAATATCGTTGCCGTGCTCGCCGAAGCCGGCGCCCGGCCGGAGCACGTGGTGCGGCTGACCTGGTACATCACCGACAAGCGCGAATATCTCGACAACCTCAAGGAACTTGGCCTGGTCTACCGCAAGGTGATGGGCCGCCATTTCCCGGCCATGGCCGTGGTTCAGGTCGTCGCCCTGATGGAAGACGCGGCCAAGGTGGAAATCGAGGCGACCGCGGTGATCCCCGCCGGGTAAGTCCTGCCGCAATCTGGTTGAGGTTTGAAGCAAATACGGCTAGAGCGGTTACGGAAGAAGAGAGAATCCGCCATGACCGCCCATGAAGTCAAAGACCCGGCCCTTGCCACCCAGCGCGTGCGCCTCTGGCTGCAGATGCTGAAGGCGGTGCGCCATGTGGAGGGCAATCTCAGGGAGCGGCTGCGCGAGAATTACGGCATGACGCTGCCGCGTTTCGACGTGATGGCAGCGCTGCACGCGGCCCCCGAGGGCATGCGCATGAGCGAGCTTTCCAAGCAGCTCGTGGTCTCCAACGGCAATGTCACCGGCGTGATCGAAAAGCTGGTTGCCGACGGTCTCGTTGAGCGCGAGAACCAGGAGACCGACCGCCGCGCCTTTCTGGTGCGCATCACCGACAAGGGCAAGGCGCTGATGGACGAGGCGACCGCCGTCCATCGCGGCTGGATCGACGAGATCTTCGCCGAAATCGCCGAACCGGACATTGCCCGCGCAATCTCGATCATGATGGATATCCGCCATAAGCCGCATTCTTGAGGGGTTGGCGGGCTTACACGGCCGCACGCTCTTCATGCGCGGATAGGCTGCTTGCCCTTACCCGGCGCATACGCGCCACCCTCTCCTCTTCGGTCCATTATAGAATCACCGTCATCTTCTGAACAAGATGGATGAGCGTGGCTTTTGAACCGCCCGGTTCGGCGGACGGTTGCTTTGTCGGTTCTGAGAGTGGGGTGTTTCGGGCGCAGTTGTCCCGTCCTATGGCCCTGTCAGCGTCATCGGGTGAGGCATATTGAAAGGGTGCAGCTACAGCCGCACCCGGTTCACCGAGCGCAGGTGCTCTTCCACCGTCGCGATTTCGGCCGCGCGGGTTTCCGCGCTCCAGCCGAGCACGTCGCCAGCCACTTCGGCAATGCGCTCGATATCGCTCCTGTGCAGCCTGCCGGTGATGGCAAGCGTGGTGCGGCGCATGACGATGTCGGCGAGGTGGGTGACGAATTCGTTGCGGACGATCCAGTCGATCTCGGCCACGGAATAGTCGCTGGCCTGCGGCAGGCGCTCCTGATTGCCGAAGCTCGCCTCATAGGCGGCGATGGCGCGGGCGGTGGTGCCGTAGCGGGTCAGCAGTTCGTCGATCCGGGTTTCGGAAAGTCCGGTTGCATGGGCCGCATCGGCAATCCATGCCCGCCGCGCCGCCGCGTCGGTGGGGAAATTCCTGCCGCCGCCGATCGGGCTTTTCTCGGTGGAGACGCGACGGTCGCGGCCGAGGCGTTTGAGAATCGTATCGGCCACCTCCTCCGCAAAACCCCGGAACGTCGTCCACTTTCCGCCGATCAGCGGGATGATCGCGAAGTGCCGGTCATCGTCGGCTTCCAGAACCGGGGCGGAATGATCGCGGCTGATCAGCCCCGGAATATCGGCGTCGGAGGCCGGCAGCGGTCGGATGCCGCTATAGGCATAGACGATCTGCTCCTCATCGATATCGAGACCCGGCAGCAGCGCCTTGAGGCTGTTGATGAAATAGGCGATCTCGTCATCCTCGCAGCGCACCGAATCCGGGTTGTCAGCGGGGATATCGGTAGAGCCGGCCAGGGCAAGGCCGAGATATTCATAGACCAGGCAGATGCGCCCGTCATCGGCCTCGAAATAGATCATCCGCCCGGCAAGCCGCTTTACCAGCTCGTCATTGCGCAGCAGCACGTGAGAGCCCTTGGTGCCGCCGATCAGCTTGGTCTCAAGGCCGAGCATGGCGTTGACGTGATCGATCCACGGGCCGGCGGCGTTGACCACCAGGCCGGGTTTGACGGAGAGGGTTTCGCCGGCTTCGGATGCGAAGACGATCCGGTCGGCATCGGCCTCACGGATAGTCGCGGCGTTGAGCGCCGCCGAGCCCGGATTGGCGGCGAGTCCGTCGCGGATCATTTCCATCACGAGGCGTTCGGGCTGGTTGATGCGGGCATCGTAATAGGTGCCGGCGGCGACGATCGTATCCGTCAGTCCCGGCATGTCGGAAAGCGCCCGGCGTCTGCCGACGAGCTTGTGGCGCGGCATCACCCGGTGGCGCGCGCCGTAGAAATCGTAGAGCCAGAGCCCGATCTTCACGAGAACCGCGCCGCGGCTGCGCGGCGCGCTGGTGGAGCCGAGCAGCGTTCGGAGCGCCGCCCAGATCCCCTTGGTCCATGAAAAGATCGGGATCATGGTCGGCAGCGGCTCGACGCAATGGGGCGCGTTTCGCAGCAGCAGGTTGCGCTCCAGCGTTGACTGGGCGACGAGGCCGAATTCGCCGGTCTCGAGATATTTCAGCCCGCCATGAATCAGCCGCGAGGGCGCGGCGCTGGTGCCGGCGCCGAAATCGGCCTTCTCGGTGATCAGGCAGTTGACGCCCTGAAGCGAGAGATCGCGGAAAAGCCCGGCGCCGTTGACGCCCGCGCCGATGATGACCACGTCGAAAGCGGTGTCGTCGCTCATTTGGAAGCGCCCTTCACGATCTGGAGATTGACCCCTGCCTTCCGCAGCCGCTCGGCTTCCGCCGGATCGAGGCTGTCGGTCACGATCACGGTGTCGAAATCGGTGAGATCGCCGAATACATTGAGGGCGACCTTGCCGAACTTGGTGTGGTCGGCAAGCAGGATGGATTTGCTGGCGGAGGCGACCATGGTCTGCTTGACGCGGGCGACCTGCTGGTCCTGGATGAAGGCGGTGGTGCCCTCGATCGCGGAGGCCGAGCAGATCAGCAGGTCCGCCCTGAGCGCCTCGATCGCGCGCAGGCAGATATGGTCGATATAGGCGTTGTAGGTACGGTGATACTGGCCGCCGAGGCAGATGAAATCGACGACGTCGGCATCAACGAGCGCATTGGCTACCGCCACGCTGTTGGAGATCACGGTCAGCGGATCGATCTCGTTGAGAAACGGCGCGGTCGCGCCGGCGGTGGTGGAATCGTCGAGAAAGATCACCTGGCCGGGCTCGATATGGGCGAGCGCGGCCTTTGCCAGCGCCTGCTTTTCCTCGGTCGCAACGGTGGCGCGATAGCGGTGCAGGCTTTCATAGATGCCCGAGGGCTGGGCGGTCACCGCGCCGTGTAGCTTGCGGAGCACGCCCTTGGCGGCGAGCTGATCGATATGGCGGTGAATGGTCATCCGCGACACGCCGAAATGTTCGACCAGCTTGTCGATGCGCACCTGGCCGTGGGCGATGACGTAATCCGCGATTTCCTCGCGTCGGCTGTCTGCCGTGGTCATTGTCCGTTCTCCCTGTCGCCAAGCGCTTCCAGTGCATGCCAATGCGGTTTCAGCGCTTCCGAGATATCCCGGTAGACCGCGAAGCGGTGGTCATAGGCCGCGGCCCTTTCGGCATCCGGCTGGAATGTCCGGCTGATGGCGTCGAGATCGCGAGGGTCGTTGGTCGGGGCCTTGTAAAGCCCGACGCTCGCGCCGCCGCAAAGGGCAGCGCCCCAGGCGGCTGCCTCCTCGGTGCCGGTCACGGTGACCGGGTGGTTGAGAATATCGGCGAACATCTGCGCAAAGGCGGCGTTGCGCGAGATGCCGCCGGTGAGCCGCACCTCCTCATACGGAAACCCGTCGGCAAGCGCGTCGACATGTTCGCGGTGGTTGAAGGCAATGCCTTCCAGAACCGCCTTCAGCATGTCGCCGCGATTGTGCCAGCCGTGCAGCCCGACGAAGGAGCCGCTGCTGGGCGCTCCATGGGGCGAGCCGAACAGATAGGGATGGAACAGCACGCTGGAGGGACGCGCGATCGCGGCGTCGATCTCGCCGGCAAGGGCCTCATGGATCGGCGGTCCGCCGGCAGCGGCCCTGTCGTGGTCGCCCTGGCAGAGCGTATCGAGGAACCAGTCGTAATTGGCGGCCGAGGCCGGCGAAATCGACATCGCGTTCCACTGGCCGGGTTCGATGGCATTGCGGCAGAACCAGCGCGGATCGGTGAGCGGCTTGTCCGAGACGATCTCGTTGATCGAATAGGTCCCGGCGACGACGCCCATGACGCCGCCTTTCTGCGCGCCGATCCCGAGCGCGGATGCGGTCACGTCATGCAGGCCGGCGGCGACCGGCGTTCCGGCGGCAAGGCCGGTCGCGCGGGCGGCCTCGACACTGACATGGCCGATCACGGACGCCGAATGGGCGCTCGGCGCGAGCCTCTCAAAAATCTCCTCAAGGCCGTAAAGCTCAGCGGCTGCGGACGAATAGTCCTGGGTGTTCACATCGGTGAAGGATGTGCTGGCCTCGGTGCGGTCGGTGCCGACATGGCCGGTGAGGCAAAAGGTCAGCCAGTCCTTGCAGCCGAGCACCGCGCCGATCCGGCCGTAGCGTTCCGGCTGGCGGCGTCTGATCCAGGCGAGCAGCGCCGAGGGGGCGGAGAGATGCGGTTTCTGCCCGGTCAGCGCCAGCGCCCTTTCGGAAACGCCGTCCCTCTCCCATTCCGCGATGATGTCGCCGGCGCGGCTGTCGAGCGAGAGAATGCCGGGGCCGAGCGGTTTATGGGTATCATCGAGCAGATAAAGCCCGTCGCCATGGGCGGTTGCGGCAATGGCGGCAATATCGGAGGCGGGGCGGCCGCTGAGCGAAACGGCCTCGGCAATCGCCTCGGCGGTGGCGCGCCAGAGCCCATCCATGTCGCGCTCGACGAAGCGCGGCGCGGGGATCGACTGCGGGACCCGGCGGCGGGCGACGGAGAGCACCGTGCCGTCCGTGTCGAACAATACGGCCTTGGTGACCGTCAGGCCGTTATCGATTCCAAGAAGACTCGGCATGGGACGCTCCGATGACCGTATCGGTCAAAATTAACGGAATAATTTGATAAGTTAATATCAAAAAGCGTTACATGGAGTCAATTATATCATTTTGACTGTTTGTCGGTCTTGCGCGGCGCGACGACCACGTTGATGCCCTTGGCGTGCATCCGTTTGATATGGGCGGGCGGCGTGCCGTCATCGACGATGACGGTGTCGAAATTCGTCAGCGCGGCGAGGCTGTGCAGCGCGCGGCGCTCGAACTTGGTGTGATCGGCCAGAAGAATGCGCTTCGAGGCGGCGTCCAGCATGGCGCGCTTGGCGTCGATCATTTCGGAGGATTGGTGAAACACCATGTCGTCGGTGATTGCCGCCATCGACAGAAACACGGTATCGGCGCGCAGATTGGCGATTTCATTGGTGGTCATGCGGCCGAGAAACGCGTTGCACCAGTTGCGGAACTCGCCGCCAAGCGCCAGCAGGGAGATGTCGCGCAGGCCGCGCAATTCGTTCATCATCGTCAGCGAATTGGTGATCACGGTCAGCGGGGCATGGTCCTGCAGGTGCGGCACCATATGGAGAACGGTGGTGGAATCATCCACGAAGATCGCCTGGCCCGGTTCGATGAAGCTTGCAGCGGCGGCGGCGATCGCGGCCTTTTCGGGCGACTGGCGGCTGGAGCGGTAGACGTCGCTCGCCTCGATCAGGCTTGTCGGGGCGGCCGACACCGTGCCGCGTGTCTTGCGCAACAGGCCGCGGCTTACCAGGTCGTCGAGGTCGCGATGGGCCGTCATCAGGCTGATGCCGAAACGCTCGGTCAGGTCCTCGATCCGCATCGGCCCTTCCAGCATCACGGTTTCGGTGATCAACTGGCGGCGGGCGAGTTGGCGGGCCTGTCTGGAATCGGAGGGCATTTCCTCCGACATCAGATGATCCATGGCGTCGTTGCTCTGACTCGTCATTCCCGTTCCTGTCGGCGGCTCGCGGCTGAAGGATGTTGTTATAGGCGGCTCTTGCCTGCAGGTGAATGCCTTTCGCAGGCGGTAAGCGCGGAACCGTCGCGCTGGCTGAAGGGCGGTTTACAAACGCCCCTCAAAGTCATGGAAAAAGCCTGCCCCACACGCTTCCGTCACCCTCGGGCTTGTCCCGAGGGTCTAAGCACGTGTCACCACGACAGGCGTCTCGGGCGAAACACGTTTGGACGTCAATCAATGATGACCAACCGCCAACTCCGCTCGTATTGCGCGGTGATTAGATCCTCGGGACAAGCCCGAGGATGACGTCCGACGGGGGGGCGGCTTTGTCGCCAAAGTGGGGGGCGCCCCGAGAGCGCCCCTCCCATAGCTACACTTTACTGGGCCAGCACAAACGGGCCGGTATAGTCGTCGACATTGTCCTTGGTGATCAGCAGGCAATCGAAGAGCTGCTTTTCGGCGTCGACGCCGGTGCTGCCGGTCTTGATGAAGGAATCCGCCTGCTTGACGGCTTCCTTGGAGAAGATCGCGACCGGCTGGAGCACGGTGTATTCCAGTTCGCCGGCCTTGATCGCGTCAACGGCATCCGGGGAACCGTCAAAACCGCCGACCTTCACGTCTTCCAGACGTCCGGCTTCCTTCAGCGCGGCGATCGCGCCAAGCGCCATCTCGTCATTGCCGCTGATCACGCCGATGATGTCCGGATGGGCCTGAAGCAGGCTCTGCATCTTGTTGTAGCCCTGGGTGCGGTCCCAGTTGGCGACATCCTGACCGACCTTGACCAGATCCGGATACTGGCTCAGCACTGTTTCATAACCGTTGGAGCGGGTCTGGGCGTTGTTGTCCGACGGCGCGCCGAACAGTTCGACGTAATTGCCGCTGTCGCCGACATCTTCCACCCACTGCATGGCGCCGAGTGCTGCACCCTGGGCGTTGTTGGAGACGAGCTGCGACTTGGCAAGGCCTTCCTGGTTGATTTCGGCGTTGACGAGGAACACCGGAATGCCGGCATTGACGGCCTTGCGCACCGCGCCAACCGAGCCATCGGCATTGGCCGGGTCGAGGATGATCGCCACGGCCTTGTTGGTGATGGCGGTGTCGATCAGGTTGCTTTCCGTGTTGGTGTCGCCCTTGTGGGCGGCAACCGTTGCCGAATAGCCGAGGTTTTCGGCTTCCGCCTTGGCCACTTCGCCTTCCGTGTACCAGTAGGGGTTGGACGGATCGTTGACGATGATCGAGATCAGGCCGTCGGCCATTGCCGCGCCCGCGCCAAGCGGAACCGCGATGATGGCGGCTGCCATGGACATCAGAAACTGTCTCTTGTTGAACATGGTATTCTCTCTCCCTTGGTTGAACAGTTCAATGCTTCTCATATGCCGGTTGCCCGGCGGGTTTTCCGCGCTCTATCAAGCCGTATTGGTCTTGGCCCCCGCGGCGGAAGGGGTATTGGTCGAAGCGTCGCCATCGGCCGGCTTTGCGGCCCGGCGGCGGCCGTACTGGATGCTGTTGAGCAGCACCGCGAGAATGATGACCGCGCCGGTGAACACGGTCTGCCAGTAGGACGACACGCCGATGATGACGAGACCGTCGGACAGGAAGCCGATGACGAAGGCGCCGAGCAGCGTGCCGCGGACATTGCCGCGCCCGCCCGTCAGCGCCGCGCCGCCGATCACCACGGCGGCGATCGCGGTCAGCTCATAGGTGGTGCCGGCGGTCGGGCCGGCCGAGGTCAGCTGCGAGGACAGGACGAGGCCGGCGATCGCGGCGCAGATGCCGGAAAGCACATAGACCGAAACCGTCACCCGCTTGACCGGAACGCCCGAAAGCTCCGCCGCGCGCGCATTGCCGCCGGTGGAATAGACCCAGCGGCCAAAGGCGGTGCGGGTCAGAAGAATGCTGCAAATGATCGCGACAACCGCCATCACCAGCACGCCGATCGGCACGTCGAACAGGCGGTTGAAGCCGAGCCAGTCGAAACCGGTATTGCCGAGCTCCGGCTTGCCGCCGAGATTGTTGTAGGTCAGGCCGTTGGTCATCAGCAGCGCGGCACCACGCGCCACATAGAGCAGGCCGAGCGTCGCCACGAAGGCGGGCACCTTGAAGAAGGCGATCAGCACACCGTTGATCGTGCCGATGAAAGCGCCGACCAGGCAGGTCAAGATCACCACCACCCAGACCGGCGGAAACAGCACCACGCCAAACATGTCGAGCTGGACGCCCTGCATCAGGAAACCGGCGATGCAGCCCGCAAGCCCGAGGGTCGAGCCGACCGAAAGGTCGATGCCGCCCGTCAGGATCACCAGCAGCATGCCGATTGCCAAGAGGCCGAAAATCGCCACATGCGAGGACATGATCAGGAAGTTGTTGGTCGACAGGTAAACCGGCGACAGCAGCGAAAACACCACGATGATCGCGATCAGCGCGAAGAACGCCCGGCCTTCCAGCAGAATGCGCCCGAGGCTGAAGCCGCCGCGCCGGCCGGAGCTGGAGGATTTTTGAAATTGACGTGTGTCGGTCATTATTGTGCTCCGAAATTTTACGCTGAAATCACGCGGCCACGGCTTCGCCGGATGCGGCCATGATTTCCTCTTTAGATACCGACGGATCGAACTCGGCGACGATTTGCCCGCGCGCCATGACGATGATGCGATGGGCGACGCTGAAGCATTCGCCGACTTCCGAGGTGGAATAGATCACCGCAAGCCCGCGCCCGGCGCGTTCCCCAAGCAGCTTGAACACCTCCGCCTTGGCGCCGATGTCGATGCCGCGCGACGGCTCGTCGAGCAGCATCACGCCCGGATGGGTGGCGAGCATCTTACCGATCACGACCTTCTGCTGGTTGCCGCCCGAAAGCGACCCGATCGGCGCACCGCCGCCATCGGTCTTGATATGCACGTCGTCAATCGCGCCCTCGACGATGCCGCGCTCGGCCTTGCGGGAGGTGAAGACCCGGCGGGTGAAACTGGGGATCGAGGCGAGCGAGAGATTGCGGCCGACGGTCATGGTCTGCACCAGCCCGTCGCGCTGACGGTCTTCCGGCACCAGCACCAGCCCGGCCTCGATCCGCTGGGCAATGCTGAGATGCGACACGTCCTCGCCATTGAGCAGGATCTGGCCGCCGACGCTGCGGCTGCGCCCGGCGATGCATTCCAGCATTTCCGTGCGTCCGGCGCCCATCAGCCCGTAAATGCAGACAATCTCGCCGGCGCGCAGGTCGAGCGACAGATGATCGACGGCAAGCCGGCCGGTGCCGGAGGCATCCTCGACGCAGAGATCGCGCAGCGACAGCTTCACCTCGCCGAATTCATAGCCGGTCGGCGGCGAGCCGAGATCGAAATTGTCGCCGACCATGTTGCGCACGATCCATTCGAGATCGATATCCTTGCGCTCGCCGAAAGCGGTCATGGTGCCGTCGCGCAGAACCACGGCATGATCGGTGATCTGCAGCGCTTCTTCCAGGTGGTGCGAAATGTAGACGATCGAGACGCCGCGGCTTTTCAGGTCCGCGATCACCTTGAACAGCACCTCGACCTCCGAGGCGCTGAGCGCCGAGGTCGGCTCGTCCATGATCAGGATACGGGAATTGACGGAAAGCGCGCGGGCGATCTCGACGATCTGCTGCTGGCCGAGACGCAGGTCCTCCACCGGCGTCAGCGGATCGATGTCCTCTTCCAGCTCCTCCATCAGTATGCGGGTCTGGCGTTCCTCCTCGGCGAAATCGACGCCCTTGGCGGTGCGGATCTCGCGGCCCATGAAGATATTGTCGCGCACATTCATGTTGGGCGCGAGGCTGAGCTCCTGGTGAATGATCGAAATGCCCTGGGACGCCGCATCGGCGGCCGAGCTGAAGGTCACCGGTGCGCCGTCGAGAATGATCTCGCCGGAGGTGGGGCGCACGATGCCGGAAAGCACCTTCATCAGCGTTGACTTGCCGGCGCCGTTTTCGCCGAACAGCGTGGTGACGCTGCCGTAATGGACGTCGAAATTGACGCCCTTCAGCGCGTGGATATTGCCGTAGGACTTGGCGATGTTGCGGGCCGCGAGGACGACCTCGTCCCTGCTGCGCGGGTTGTCGGTTGTCCTGGTCATTCTACGCTCATCTCCACCGGCGTAACCAGCCAGTTCTTCGGATTGATCAGCTTGAAGACGCCGGTGACGGAGATCGTCTTGCCGGAAAGGTTCGCGGTGTCGATACCGGCGAGCACGTCCTTCTTCATCTCGTTGTTCAGTGCGGAGCCGGCGTCCTGATACTCGATCTGGTTCTTGAACTGGCCGAAGGCGATCGTGCCGGTGGCGTCGCGCAGGTCGGTGCCGTTGATCGCCGGGCCGGTCTGGACGCGGATGTTGATCTCTTCCGGCACGCCTTCGACGGCGACCGGGTAGATGCCGCTCTTGGCTTCGCCGGCAACGCCGGTGAAGCTGACCGGCATCACCGCGCCGATCCCGGCCTTCACGCCATATTTCTCGATCGCGGCGTCCTTGTCGGCGGCGATGTCGCTCGCAAGCGTTGCCGCATCCACGGCCCGGTCCTCGACGCTTTTTTGAACAATCGGGAAGTTCTCGGCTCCGAAGGCCTCCGGCGAGAAACCGTCTTCCGTCACATGCTCGGCGGTGCCGATGCGCACGACCTTGGTGTCGAAGGCCATGGCCGCGACGACGACCACGACCGCGAGCGTGCCGATGATCATCGGCAGTTTCGAGCCGCGCGGACGGGCGGAGGGGGCGGAAGAAGGGTTTGTGGTTTGTGCACTCATCAGGAGGTGACCTTCAGACGCTGGAATTTTGAACATGAAAGCGCGCCGCCGACCCCGCGGGCGGCAGGCGACGCCAGAAGGCGGACACGGCAGATTAATGGCAGTGTTGGCATCAGGTCGCTCCTCCCTTGCGGCTCCTTGATGGCGCGCCTCCGCAACGTCCTCTCGCTGCTTCGGCACGGCCGGCTGAACCGGCGGCCACGGATAACAGTTCGTGTTATCGCTATGTTATCTATTCGGCAAACTATGTTATAATTAAACTTGGCTGTCAATCACCGCGATCAAAATCCGCTTGACGGGCGCTTGATCCAGCCGAGCCCCATCCTTTCCGGATACGCTAATCCCTATAGTTCTGGCGATGAAAGGCGGTTTGTACGGCCTGCCTTATCATGCAAGATCATGTTCGCTTCATTGACAGAATGCGGTTCTGGTGAAATAAATTGCCATAAATATAAAAAATTACAAAAAGGGAGAGAGCATGGCGCGAGCGGGTCGACGGCGCGATTTTGACGAGAGCATGGCGCTACGCGCCGCGTGGCTTCATTACGGGGGCGGACTGACCCAGGCCGAGGTTGCCGCGCGTCTGGACATCTCCACCGTCAAGGCCCACCGGCTGATCGCCTGGGCCAACCAGAGCGGCGCGGTGAAGGTTTCGATCGATGGCGACGTCGCCGAATGCGTCGCGCTCGAAACCCGGCTGTCGGAAGAATTCGGCCTGACCCATTGCGAGGTGGTTCCCGATCTCGGCGAGCGCGGGATGCCGCTCAGAGCCCTCGGCATTGCGGGCGCGCGCTTCATCCGCCAGGAAATCGAATCCGAGCGCTCGGAGGTGATTGGCGTCGGCCATGGCCGGACGCTCGCGAGCGCGGTGGACGCGCTGCCGCGCATTACGGCCAACGGCGTGCGCTTTGTGTCGCTGATGGGCGGGCTGACCCGCAACTACGCCGCCAACCCTCACGACGTCATCCACCGGCTTGCCGAAAAGACCGGCGCCTCGGCCTATGTCATGCCGATCCCGTTCTTCGCCAACACGGCCGCCGACCGCGAGGTGTTTCTCGCCCAGCGCGGCGTGTCGCAGGTGATCGACCTCGCGGCCCGCTCCGATCTGATGCTGGTCGGCATCGGCACCGCCAATCCGGGCGCGCAGCTTGTGGCATCTCATATGATCGATGTCGCCGAGATCGGCGAGGTGCAGGAGCGCGGCGGCGCCGGCGAGGTGCTCGGCCACTTCTTCGACCGCGACGGTCAGCTTGTCGAGACCTCGCTTTCGGCCCGCACCGTGTCGCTCGATATCAGAGCGCTGGGCAACCGCCGGATCGTCGCGATCGCGGGCGGCGAGGAGAAACTCAATGCCATGGCTGCGGTGCTGCGCAGCGGCACGATCAGCGGCCTGATCACCGACGAGGCGACCGCGACGGCGCTTGCTGACGGCAGGACCGGGTAGGGAGGCAGCATCATGGCCAGTCACAGCGGACGCGGCGATATTCTGATCGGCATCGATGCCGGCACATCGGTGATCAAAGCCGTCGCCTTCGACCTCGGCGGAAGGCAGATTGCCGAGGCGGCGGTGAAGAACCGCTACCGGACCGGCCATGACGGTTCCGCGACCCAGTCCATGGCGGAAACATGGGACGATTGCGCGGAGGCGCTCCGCCATCTCGGCGACAAGGTCGAGGGGCTTGCCGCCCGCACGGCGGCGATTGCCGTGACGGGGCAGGGCGATGGCACCTGGCTTGCCGATGGCGACCACAGGCCGGTCGGCGATGCCTGGCTGTGGCTCGACGCCCGCGCAGCCCCCACCGTCGACCGGCTGAACAAGGGCGCGGGCGAACGCGCCCGGTTCGAGGCGACCGGCACCGGTCTCAATACCTGCCAGCAGGGCGCGCAGATGGCGCATATGGCGGCGACTCGGCCGGAGCTTCTGGCCAATGCCGCGGTGGCGCTCCATTGCAAGGACTGGCTCTATCTCAACCTCACCGGCGTGCGGGCGACCGACCCCTCCGAGGCGAGCTTCACCTTCGGCAATTTCCGCAACCGCGCCTATGATGACGGCGTGATCGAGACCCTCGGCCTGCGCGACTTCCGGCATCTGCTGCCGGAGATCGTCGATGGCACCGAAACCACGCATCCCCTGAGCGCCGATGCGGCGAGCCAGGCCGGGCTTCTTGCCGGAACGCCGGTCAGCCTCGGCTATGTCGACATGGTGATGACCGCGCTTGGCGCCGGCGTCTATACCGGCGGCGCGGGCACGGCCTGTTCCACCATCGGCTCGACCGGCGTGCATATGCGCGCCGTCCACGCATCAGAGGTCCGGCTCAACGACGACAACACCGGTTATGTCATCGCGCTGCCGGTGCCGGACATGGTCACCCAGGTCCAGACCAATATGGCGGCGACGCTGAATATCGACTGGGTGCTGGAGGTGGGCCGCGGCCTGCTTGCCGATATGGGCGTGGAGGCGACGCACCGCGATCTGGTCGGGAAGATCGACGACTGGCTTTCGCGGGCACGGCCGGGATCGCTCCTCTACCACCCCTATATTTCCGAGGCCGGCGAGCGCGGTCCGTTCATCAATGCCGATGCCCGGGCGGGCTTCATCGGCCTTTCGGCCGGCCATCGTTATCCCGATCTGGTGCGGGCGGTGGTCGAGGGCCTCGCGATGGCGGCGCATGATTGCTACGCCGAAATGGGCGAGATGCCGGGCGAATTGCGCCTCACAGGCGGGGCCGCCCGCTCGCGCGGCCTGCGCTCCGTGCTGTCGGCGACAATCGGCGCGCCGGTCAGGGTTTCCGCGCGCGAGGAAGCCGGTGCGGCGGGTGCTGCCATGATGGCGGCGGTCGCGATCGGCGTTTATCCCGATATGGAGCGCTGCATCGGCGAATGGGTCACGCCGCTTCTGGGCGAGGCCGAGCGCCCCGATCCGGCAATGGCCGCGCTCTATCAGCGGCGCTATCCGACCTATGCCGCCGCGCGCCGCGCGCTGGAACCGATCTGGAATGCAATGGCGAAGGATCGCCGCGCCGAACGCGATGGCGCGGCCGATGCCGCCGATGAAAGGACGAAGTCATGAGCGAAGCCGGGATGATCGATCTGTTTGTGATTGGCGGCGGAATCAACGGCGCGGGCATCGCCCGCGATGCCGCCGGCCGCGGCCTTTCCGTGGTGCTGTGCGAGAAGGACGACCTTGCCGAAGGCACCTCGTCGCGCTCCGGCAAGCTGGTCCATGGCGGCTTGCGCTATCTCGAGTATTACGAGTTCCGGCTGGTGCGCGAGGCGCTGATCGAGCGCGAGGTGCTGATGAACAATGCCCCGCACATCATCTGGCCGCTGCGCTTCGTGCTGCCGCACTCGCCCGATGACCGCCCGGCCTGGCTCGTTCGCCTCGGCCTGTTTCTCTACGACCATCTCGGCGGCCGCAAGAAGCTGCCCGGCACCCGCGTGCTCGATCTGAAGCGCGATCCGGTCGGCGCGCCGCTCCTCGACAAGTACACGCGCGGTTTTGAGTATTCCGACTGTTGGGTGGACGATGCCCGCCTCGTGGTGCTGAACGCGGTCGATGCCGCCCGCAAGGGCGCCACCGTTCTGACGCGCACGCCGTGTGTCTCCGCGCGGCGCGAGGATGGCGGCTGGACGATCGAGACCAAGGACATGATGACCGGCGAGGCGCGGACCTTCCGGGCGAAAATCCTGGTCAATGCGGCAGGCCCCTGGGTGAACGACGTGGTACGCCGCGTCGCCGGCTCCAATTCCAGCCGCAATGTCCGCCTGGTCAAGGGCAGCCATATCATCACCGAGAAGTTCTGGGAGGGGCCGCACAGCTACCTGGTCCAGAACCACGACAAGCGGGTGATCTTCATCAATGCCTATGAGGGCAACAAGGCGCTGATCGGCACCACCGACATCGCCTATGAGGGCCATGCCGAGGAAGTGCAGGCCGACGAGGGCGAGATCCAGTACCTGCTCGACGTGGTTAACCGATACTTCAAGCAGAAGCTTACGCGCGACGATGTCGAGGAAACCTTCTCCGGCGTGCGCCCGCTGTTCGATGATGGCCAGGGCAATCCGTCGGCCGTGACCCGCGACTATGTGTTCGATCTCGACGAGACCGGCGGCGCGCCGATGCTCAACGTCTTCGGCGGCAAGATCACTACGTTTCGCGAGCTTGCCGAGCGCGGCATGCACAAGCTCAAGAAATTCTTTCCCGGCATGGGCGGTGACTGGACCGACAGCGCGCCGCTGCCCGGCGGCGACATGGAAAACGCCGATTACGAGACCTTCCGCGACAGGATGAAGACCGACTATCCGTGGATGCCGTCTTCGTTGCGCCGCCATTATGGCCGGCTTTATGGCACGGCGATCGCCGATATCGTCGGTTCGGCTGATGGCATTGAGGGGCTGGGCCGTCATTTCGGCGGCAATCTCTACGAGGCCGAGGCGCGCTATCTTGTCGAACATGAATGGGCGCGCACCGCAGAGGACGTGCTGTGGCGGCGCACCAAGCATCGCCTGCATCTGAGCGATGCCGAGCAGGCCGCCTTCACCGTCTGGTTCGACGCCGAACTGACGTGAATTCAAAACGAAAGGCCTGAGCGATGCCGCTGACGCTTTCCCTGAACACCAATCCGCTCGTCAACCGCTTCGCCGATCCGGTGGACCTGATCGAGACCACCGCGCGCGACCTGAAGCTGCGCGACCTTCAGCTCACCCATGAATTTATCAACCCATCCTGGCCCGCCCCGGTTATCCGTCGGCTCACGCGGGAGATGGATGGCGCGCTCCAGCGCACCGGGGTCAGGGTCACCTCGGGCATGACCGGCCCCTATGGCCGGCTCAACCATTTCGGCCATCCCGACCGCGACGTGCGGCGCTATTATGTCGACTGGTTCAAGACCTTTGCCGATATCATCGGCGATCTCGGCGGCGTCTCGGTCGGCACCCAGTTCGCGATCCTCACCTTTGCCGATTACGACGATCCCAAGCGCCGCAAGGACCTGATCACGATCGCGATCGACTGCTGGGCCGAGGTGGCCGAACATGCAAAGGCCGCCGGCCTTTCCTATGTTTTCTGGGAGCCGATGTCGGTCGGCCGCGAATTCGGCCACACAATCGCGGACTGCATGGCGCTGCAGGATCGTCTCACGGCCGCCAACATGGCGGTGCCGATGTGGATGATGGCCGATATCGACCATGGCGACGTCACCTCTGACAATCCCGACGACTACGACCCCTATGCCTGGGCGCGTGCGGTGCCGAAGGTCTCCCCGATCATCCACATCAAGCAGAGCCTGATGGACAAGGGCGGCCATCGCCCGTTCACCGCGGCGTTCAACGCCAAGGGCCAGATCCAGCCGGAGCCGCTGTTGCAGGCGTTTGCCGAGGGCGGGGCGGTCGACAACGAAATCTGCCTCGAACTCAGCTTCAAGGAGCGCGAGCCCAATGACCGTGAGGTGATCCCGCATATCGCCGAAAGCGTGGCCTTCTGGGCGCCCTATATCGATACCGGCGCCGGCGACCTGAAAATCTGAGGGCGTCGGTCTTCAGCGACATGCGCCGGGCCGACGCATGTTGTCATTGCAACGCTATCAGAACGGTACGCTGAGACGGACCTTGCCGGCGCTGGAGGTGATCTCGTCGGAAAAATGGCCCTCATATTCAAGCCTGAGGTCGACATTCTTCAGCGTCGTGAGCTGGAAGCCGGCGGCGACGGTAGCGAAGGTATTGCCGAAATCAAGCGATGTGTTGAAGTCGCTGCCGGAGACCGGAGAAGCGGTAAACCGCGCATTGGTCTTCCAGTCGTTGCTCGACATCACGGTCATCCCGAGCCGGCCATAGAGCCTCAGCGTCTCGCCGCTATCGAAATTGTAGCGGCTGCCGATCTCGATATTCGGCGATGCGGCAAAACTCCACTGACCATGGCCGTCGACCTGAAGACCATAAGTGCCGGTTTCAGTGTAGCCGTCCTGCCAGGTGTAGACCGCGTCGAGATCGACATAGGGCTTCAGATAGACGCCCTCGAGATCGATCATCTTCGCGATGCGACCGGTGAAAGACCCGGCCGCGACGTCGGGAGAACTCGAAACCACCTCGGCGATATAGGGAATGTTGATCGAGCGGTCGATATCATAGCTGCCATAGCTGCCGGCAAGCGCGCCGGCAAAGGTCCAGTCATCGACCTCATGCTTCAGACTGACGCCCGCATAGACGGCATCGCCATCGCCGCTGACGGAGCCGCTGTCCTGCGACAGCCAGACCTGCTGATAGGCAAGCGAGCCGCCGAGGAACCAGCCAGGCGTGAACTCCTTCTGCCCGCCGAACTGGAAGGTGAAAGTGTCGAGGTCATAGCTCGCGGCGTTTGCGACCGCGCCGCGCCGGTCATTGCTGCCGGAAACCGATGCCCAGGCGCAGCTTCCCTCGACGACCTTCACGCTGGCCCCCTCGAATTCCGGGCAGCTCATCAGGCTCGCGCCGAACTCGAGCATTTCGTAGTTCTGCTCCACCGCCGTCGCGAAGGCGGCGCGCGGACGAAGTTCATCGAGCGTTCCCGGATAATTTTCAGGCGCGCCGTCCGTCTGAGTGGCGAAGGCCCCGAACAAGCTGCCGAAGGCGTTGTTGCCGCCGGCGTTCCAGATCGTCTGCAGCGTATCAGCAAGCTGGTGCTGGTCGCTGTTGAGATTGGTCACCGCAGCCGGCGTGAAATCGGCGCCGGCGACGCGGAAGAACAGATCCTGGCCGATCGTATCGATCCGGTAGTCGAACAGCGTCGAATCGCGCGGCGTCAGGCCGCCCGTCATGCTGCCGGCCACCGTCAGGAAGCGGGCGGAGCGGTTGGGCAGAAGGCTGATCGCGTTCAACCCCATGGTTCCATCCAGTTTCGCATCGCGTTCCAGCGACAACAGGTCGGCATTGAAATTGTTGAGGTCGATATCCGGGATCAGCCAGCCGGTCGCGCCCTGCTCGAAATCGCCGGCAACCACCGTCGTGCCGGGCCGGCGGAAGCGGCCGATCTGGAAGGCGCCGTTGTTGACGATATCGGCGTCATAGAGATAGCCGTCCGTCAGCGTACCGCGGACGCCGTTTGTAACCGAGATTGCCATGGCATCGGCGTCACTCGCCTCAGAAGCGTTGTCGATGCTGCCGCTGATGCTGCCCGACCCCTGATTGTCGACCGTCAGCGAAGCGCTGCTGGCGCCATTCGGCGTATAATAAACCGCAAAATTGGAGTTATAGTCGTTGCCGGTCGCCGAGGCGCCGGACTGGATGCCGGCGCTGTCGGTGAGCGTCAGCGTGTTGGCAGTACCGCCCACGACCCAGACCGCCGCGGCGTCATCGCTCTGGCCGCCGGAAACCGTGCCACTGCCGCTGAGCCCAATGGCGACCTTGCCGTTTCCGGTAACGCCTTCGCTTTGGGCGAAGATGCCTATGCCATGCGCCCCCGTCGCCGAAACCGTGCCGGAGGAGTTGATGGTGATCGCGCCGCCCGTGCCGGAGGTGGCCGTCGAGGACAGGCCGGCAAAACCGGTGCCCCCGCCCTGGCCGCCAAAACCGCCGCCGCCGCCGAGCGACTGCGCCATAATACCGAAGGCCTCCGCACCGGCCGCCACCAGCGAACCGTTGAGCGTCAGGTCGATCGCCCCGCCGTTTCCGGTTGCGCCGCCCGAGGCCTGCGGATTGACCGGCAACACGGTGAGAATGCCGCCGGTCGCATCGCCGCCGATACCGCCGCCGCCGCCGATCGACTGGGCGACAAGCGCATGTGCGCCGGCGCCGCTGGTCTGGATGCCCTGGTTTGAGGTCGAGGTGAGGTTGAGCGTCACGCTATTGCCGTTGCCGCCGGCCCCGCCCTGACCGCCGATGGCGAGGTCGAGCCCGCCGGCGACGGCCCCGGTTGCGCCGATACCGCCGCCGCCGCCGATCGACTGCATCAAAAGACCGAACGAACGGTCGCCATAGGTGACGATGTCGGTTCCCGAGCCAAAATTGAAATCGACCGTGCTGCCATCGCCAGCAATGCCGCCCTTGCCGCCAATCGACAGGCTCAGTTCGGCGCTGCGGATGCGGGTGGCCTCCGTGCTGTTGCCGACGCCTCCCTGACCGCCGCCGCCACCGATGGATTGGGCAGCAATGCCGATCGCGTCGGAGCCATGGGTGATGATGTGGGGCGTGCTCGAATTAGCTGTCGAAACCGCCCCCCCGCTACCGCCGACGCCACCCGCGCCGCCGGCATCGCCGCCGATTGCAAGGGTGCCGGTCTGCTGGTCCGAACCGTCAGCCCCCTGACCGCCGCCGCCGCCGATCGACTGGGCGAGGATGCCATAGGCGCCATAGCCGTAGGTATGGATGTAGTCGGAGCCATAGGGCTCGAAGGTGAACGAGACCGGTCCGCCCGTGCTGCCGCTGCCGCCCTTTCCGCCGACCGCGACCTCGACATTGGCGGTGATCTGGCTGCCCGAGGCCACGGACGAACCGCCCTGTCCGCCGCCGCCGCCGATCGACTGCAAAACGACACCGTCGGCCCAATCGCCCATGGTTGTCACCTGGCCGCCAAAATCGAGGTCGATGGTACCGCCCGTTCCGCCGCTGCCGCCCTTGCCGCCGACATCGACGGTAAGTTCGTAGGTATTGCCCGCATCCGTCAGCCGCCCGAACTGGTCTTCAATATTACCGATCAGGTCGAGAATCTTGTGCGACGAGGCGTCGCTGCCGAGCGAACCGCCAATGCCGCCGCCGCCGCCGATCGACTGCATCACGATCGCATCGGCATCGCCGCCGAAGGTCTGGATGCCGCCATAGACCGAGCCCGTGACCGACTGGCCCTTGCCGCCCGAACCGCCGGTCAGCCCCAGCCCGACGTTAAGCCGTGCATCGTAGCCGCCGGCGCTGCCGGCAAGATACATTGTGCCGCCCTGCGAGGTGCCGCCGCCGCCGCCGATCGACTGCGCCACGATACCGCGCGAGCCCGAGCCCTGGGTCTGAATATTGTAGTTGCCGTAGTGATTGACCGTCACGTTACCGCCGTGGCCGCCTGTGCCGCCCTTGCCGCCCAACCCGATATCGGCCTTTATCGACACGGTTCCGCCCTGCGAATAGGCATTACTGTTGCCGATGCCGCCATTGCCGCCACCGCCGCCAATCGATTGCGCCAGAACGCCGTAAGAACTGTCGCTATAGGTCAGAAGCGTTGCGACCGGTGTCTTGCCCCTGATGGGGTCGGTCACATAGGCATTGGTGGCGCCGCTCCATTCACCCAGCGTTACGGTGACGGTGTTGCCGTTGCCGCCGCCCGAAGTCGAGAAATTGTAGTTGTTGTTGGTGCCGCCATTGGCTGTATCGCCCAGGATATTCCCCGCACCGCCGCCGAAGGAGACGCTTGCCGTCAATTCGACGGTATCCTTGTCGCCAAGCGTCGTTGAAAGCACCGAGGAATCGCCACCATTTCCGCCGCCGCCGCCGATCGACTGGGCGATGATGCCATTTGAGGCATCGCCGAGCGTGGTCAGACGCGAGGCTGAATCGAGCGAAACGTTGACCGTGCCGCCATCGCCGCCGTTACCGCCGTTGCCACCGACCGCGGCCTGATAGTTGAATGCCACCGGGACGCCGGTTCCCGTCGGCGCGGCAACGAGAAAGTCCTTGGCCGAGGTGGCGCCGCCGCTGCCGCCGCCACCGCCAATCGACTGGGCGATGATGCCGGCGGAGTCACCCGGCAGATTGATGCTGTCGCTGCGCACCACGGCGCCGGTGGCGATGGTAGATCCCGCAAGCGCAACATTGACGCTGTGTCCCGCTCCGCCGGTTCCGCCGCTGCCGCCGAGAATGAAGGCCGCATTGAAGCCGACAGTCGCATCGAAATAGTTGGCGCTGCCGCCGGTGCCGCCGCCCCCGCCGAGCGACTGGGCGATGATGGCGGGCGCCTGCGCGCCCGCAGTCGTGATCTGCAGATTATCCTGCTTGATCTTCACTATGCCGCCCGCGCCGCCGCCGCCGGCATTGCCGCCGGTCTGAAGCGCGATGAACGAGAGCACGCTGTAATTCTTGACGCTGCCGCCATTGCCGCCGCCGCCGCCGATCGACTGGGCGATCAGGCCCGGTGAGAAGTCGGCTGCGGTGCTGATCACAGCATTCCCCGAACTCGTCGCAGCGGCGAGCGCCGAGTCAATGGCCACCATAGCGCCATTTAAATTCTCGATCTCGCAAACAGCCGTATTGTCGATGCAGATGAGGCCGCCAAAGCCGCCCTCGGCAGCCGTGCCGCCCAACCCGATCGAGGCGATCGAAGACAAGGTCATCACCGCGCCGCCATTGCCGCCGCCGCCGCCGATCGATTGGACCACCGCACCCGGTGAAAATTCGCCGGCCGTGCTGATGCGGCCGAGATTGGAGATGGCGATCAGGCCGCCCCAACCGCCTGCACTGCCCTGGCCGCCGACGCCGGCCATACCCAGCGCGTCGCCACCCGAACCACCACCGCCGCCGACCGACTGGGCCAGAATGCCGATGGAGGAATCGCCGCCGGTGGTGATCGTCGCCGTGTTGGAGACGCCGACCGTTCCGCCATTCGCGGTCGTCGAACCCGCGGCATCACCGCCGACGCTGACAAGCCCGGACGACGAGCCAGCTGCGCCGCCACCGCCGCCGATGGATTGGGCGATGATGCCGAGGGAATTGTAACCGACCGTCGTGATATCGGCGGCATAATTAACCGTGACCGTGCCAGGCGTGCCGCCGCCCGCGCCATCGCCGCCAAGGGCAACGAGCGTGGAAACGTCGATGCCGCCCGTGCCGCCGCTGCCGGCGATCGATTGCGCCACCACGCCGAAGGCATTGTCGCCGGCCGTCGAAATCGCGATATCGCTGTTGACCGATACATTGCCGGCATCTCCGCCGTTACCGCCATTGCCGGCCTGTCCGCCAAGCACGCTGACGAACTCGCCGCCAGTGCCGCCGCCGCCGCCGATCGAATGCGCGATAATGCCCGCGGCGTAATCGCCGGTCGTCTGCAGCGTTCCGGCATTGGTGAAGCTGACATCGACGCTGCCGGCATTGCCGCCGAATCCGCCGCCGCCGCCCTGTCCTGCCAGCGCCGTTCCGTCGCCGCCATCGCCGCCCTGTCCGCCGAGGCTTTGGCCGATAACCCCGTAAACATAGTCACCGGCAGTCCTGATCGACATCGCTCCGCCTGTATTGCCGAGCGTGATGGCGCCGCCAGTGCCGCCATTGCCGCCAGGCTTGTCCTTGGTCGGCCCGGTGCCGCCCATGCCGCCAATGCTGCGCGCGGCCATCGCGGCGCTGATATAGGGCGACGACCCGGCGACATCGACGGTGATGCTGGTGTCGCTCTGGACCGTCACATTGCCGCCGGCGCCGCCCGCCCCGCCCGGATCGGAGGCGTCATTCTTGGTGTTATTATAGCCGCCGCCGCCCACGCTCAGTCCGGCAAGGCCGAAAAGGCCGTTGCCGCCCTCGGAAGTCGCGTTCCAGTAGATCGAGACGGCCGGCATTCCCGAAAGCGAGATCGCGCCGCCGCTGCCCGCATTGCCGTTGCTGTAACCACCGCCGCCGGCGACTGATTCGGCAATGAAACCTCCGCCCTCGGCAATGCCGGAAAACCGCGAAGACGAAGAGCCGATATTGGCCGAGCCGGCACCGTCGCCGCTGATCGTGATCGCCCCGCCGGCGCCGCCGACGCCGCCATACTGGTCGCCGGTCACGCCGCTGTTCTGGTTGCCGCCCGCCCCGCCGACGGTTAACGCGTAAAGGAGCGCCGCACCGCCGCTGCTGGAACCGTTGAGCGTATAGGTGGTGCCGCCATTGCTGGTGAATGTCAGCGCCCCGCCGACCCCGCCGGCGCCGCCGCTTGATTTGTAATTGTTGTTGGTCTCGTCACCGCTGCCGCCGAGGCTTTCCATCCGGATGAGGGACGAGAAGACGTATCCGCCTGACGCATCGACCGAACCGGTGAAGGAGCCGCCAGTATTGTTTAACGTCAGCCAGCCGCCAGCACCCGCCGCGCCTCCATTATCGTCCCCGCCGGCTCCCTCTGAGCCGATCAGCCAACCCGAATCATGCGTAGCGGAACTGATGTTCAGCGTCTGCGTCGAGCCGCTCTGCGTGACCTTGATCGCCGCCCCGTCATCTCCGGCATCCACCGAAAGCGCCGTCGCGTCGAGATTGACGGAGGCGCTGCCGGAGTCGATCGAACAGGTGACGGGGTCGCCGTTATAGTCGCAATCATCCGCCATACTCGGGGAAGCGGCCATGAGGGAAGCTGCGCACACCGAGCAGAACAGTACCGCCCGGACGCCGGGGGCCGCTGCCGCCACCCTCGTCTTTGCCGAGGCGGCGCCGCGTGCAACATTGAAAATCATGAAAGCCTCCCGAAGCCACTGGTGATTGATCGCGGCCGCTTTCGGCATTTCATGCGAAATCCCGTCGGGTCGGATTTACTTGCATCATGCCAAAGGAATGCGCGAATTCATCCGCATTTCGATGAAAGCCATGAATTTTTCGATGAACCGGCATTCGTTCCCGCATGGGAACGGCGTAAATTGAAGACATCGACAAAAAGGAACGGTTCCCGCCCATGGTCAGCGATACGGTGGAACTCAGCGCCGCAGACGGCGTGACGCCCGACAACGCGGCGCAGAGCAGTCGCGTGCCGATGCTCACGACATTCTGGGGCGCGCAGATCGCCTTCTGGAGCTTTCTGATCCTGTTCGCCTGGACCGCGCGGGTAATCACCTATGGCGATTTTTTCGTCGCCACGGTTATGACGCTGACAGTGGATCCGATCGCCTTTCTCATGACGGGCGCGCTGCATGCGCTCTTCCTGTCGCGCCAGCGGCGGATCACGTCCCTTCCGGTCATCCTCCTTCTGTTGTGCTTTTCTCTTGCCAGCGGGTTTTTGCTGAGCGAAATCGCCGATGTCGTGCGCCGGCTGGCGCTCGATGACGTCAGCCTGCCGCTCAATGCGGCAATGATGACCGTGTTTTATACGATCCTGTTTATCGGCTGGTCGCTGATGTATTTCTGGCGCGCGGCGCTGCTTGAGGCCCGCTCCGAGCGTCTGCGCGCGGCCGAGGCGCAGGCGGAGGCGATCCGGCTCGAAATGGAGCGGCTGCATTTGCAGCTCGCCCCGCATTTTCTTTTTAACGCTCTGAATTCCGTGGCCTCGGAAATTCACGACCGGCCCGACGAGGCGCTGGAGATGGTCCGCCGCATTGCCGCCTATCTGCGCTACTGTCTCGACCACGCGGCCCATTCGCGCTGCCCGCTGGAAGACGAATTGGAGGCGATGCGCGCCTATCTGCGCATCCAGGAACTGCGTTTCGAGGAAAGGCTGAGGACGACCGTCACCGTCGACCCCGCCGCGCTCAACGTGCTGGTGCCGCACATGATCCTTCAGGCGCTGGTGGAGAATGCCGTGAAGCACGGCCTGCGCCATCAGGACGACGCCATCGAGATCTCGGTCAGGGTGGAACGCCTTGATGACACGAGCATCGTCATCGAGGTCGTCAATTCCGGTGCGCTGCAGCCCGAGCAGCCGGGCCGCCCGGCGATCGGCCTGGCCAATACCCGACAGCGTCTCAATCTTCACTACCCGGAAGGCTATGAGCTGACGCTGAAACAGGCCGGCGACCGCGTCGTCGCCAGGCTCATGCTGAGGGGGTCCGCATGCCGCGTGTAATTCTGATTGATGACGAGCCGCCGGCACGCCGCGGCCTGAGGCGCATGCTCTCGGCCTTCGAAGATATCGAGGTCGTCGGCGAGGCCGGCACGATCGACCAGGCGCGCGCCTTGATCGCAACGCTCGACCCCGACGCGGTGTTTCTCGATATCGAGCTTTCGAGCGGAAAGGGCTTCGACATTGTCGCCGACCTGTCGCCCGATACCAATATCATCGTGGTGACGGCCTACAGCCTCTATGCGACCGACGCCTTCGACGTGGCCGCCCTCGATTTTCTGGTAAAGCCGGTCGACCCGGACCGGCTCGAGACCGCGATCAACCGGCTCAGGGAACGTCTTGTCCAGCAGCAGCCTTTAGCCGGCATCACAACCCGGCCGCCGACGCGCATTCTGCTGAAATCGATGATGTCTTCGGTCATGGTCTCGGTCAACACGATAACGCTGTTGCAGGCCGAGGCGGATTTCACCCGCGTACATGTCGATACCGACCAGACCTATCTCGCGGGCGGGCTTCTCGGCAAATTCGAGGCAGACCTGCCATCGCCGCCCTTTTGCCGGCTGAGCCGCTCGGTGATCGTCAATCTCGAGCAGATCCACGCGGTCGAATGGCAGACCGGCGGGCGCAGCGTTCTGCGCTTCAGCGCGGCCGGCCGCGAAATCCCGCTCGGCCGCTCCGCAACCAAACGCCTTCGCCAGCTTCTCGAGGCCTGATCAGGCAACTGCCGACAAGGTGCTGATTACTACATTTACCGGGTCGGGGAGGGCAACGCGGAAGCCGGCGCGAACGATCCGGCAGCCGCCACATCCGACGCAAGCTGGTTTTCCACCTCTGCCGTCTCCTCACCGACATCGACGCCGAAACTGTCGATCGGATAGCCGTATAGCGTCACGTTGGAGAGGCCGAGGGCGGAGCGGAGCGTGCCGCCGGTGAGGTGGCATTGCAACAGTGCGACATCGAGATCGCGTTCGCTGTCGCTGCGCTCGATCAGGGCGTTGTAGTAATCTTCCTCCGCGTCCAGCAGGTCGTTAAGGTTGCGGGTGCCGAGATCGAAATACTGGCTGCGGTATAGCGCCCGGGTCTGATCGAGCAGTTTCGTCTGGGTGTTCGCGGACGCGATCAACTGACGGGCATTGGTCATGGCCGTCCCGGCGTCAAGCGCATCGAGCGAGGCGGTCTGGCGCACCTTGTCGAGGCGCGCCTTTGCGGCGGCAAGCGCGTCCTCGGCCGCCCTCTTCGCGGCTTCGATCGCGCCGCCTTGCCAGAGCGTCGGCAGCACATTGAAATTAATGCCCACCCTGAAGCCATCATCATAAAGCGGCTGGCGGCCATAGGCCTCGGCCGAGACGCCGGGCAGGCGCGCCTTCCGGGCGTCTTCATATTCGAGCTGGGCCTGGGCGATTTCCAGATGCGCCAGCGCCACTTCCGGGAGCGTGTCGGGTACCGTCGGCGTCGGCGTGCAGGCCCCCGGGACCTTTTCCAGGTCCACATTCAGGTCGATGGCGAAGGGACCCGAATATTCGCGGAGCTGATTGGCGGCCCGGTCGCGTTCGGATTGCATTTCGAGCAGATCGTGTCGCGCCTTTTCCAGGCTGTTTTGCGCCGCCAGCACATCCGGCTGGGTGGTGGCGCCGGCCGATGCGCGCTGGCCGATCAGATTGCTCAGTTCGCCGAGGCGCTTGACCCGTTCCTGGTCTATCTTGACATTGTTGCGGTAGCGGCTGAACTCGGCGTAAGCGGTCAGCACATCGATCAGCACCTTGTCGGCATTGGCCTGAAACTCCAGCACGGCTTCCTGTGCGGAAAGGTCGGCGCGCGCCACCTCGCGGTCCGTCCTGCCGAAATCGAACAGCAACTGGTTGGCCGAAAGCACGAAGGACGGGTCGTCGGCATCGCCGACGCCGCCGGTCACGCCGCCGCTGACCGTCGGCAGGTAGCCGCCCTTGGCGACATCGATATTGCCGGTTGCCTCGCGAATGGTGGCCGCGCTCTCGATCATCGCCGGGCTTTGGTAAAGCGCCACCTGCACCAGACCGTCAATGCTCTGGCCGGCCGCCGTCAGATCGGCAGGCTTGTCGATCGCCGGCCGTTCCTGCTGGATCGAGCCGGTCCTGTCTTCAAACGATACGGAGGGTCGTCCGGCGCCACTTGTCGAGCAACTGGCGACGCCGGCCGCCAGGCTCAAAAAAAGGGCGAGATTCAGACGCCGTGCGGCCGAAGCCACACAGAGCATAATTTGCTGTGCCACTGCGCTTCCATATTATGCGGTCTTGAGAAAACGCCCGAAATGGGCCTCCCAGGACTGCTTTGTTCCCGAGCGGACAACGCACGCACAGATTGCTGCGGGAGAAGAACGAATCAATATCTAGATCAACATAACCCATTGATTCGTTATCCACAACTTAGTTGCGGCCGATCACGAGGTCTCGGCACTGCGGACGACGCCATACGGTTTCTTCAACCGCGTTGCCATTGCCGAACAGAACCTTGTACTGGCAGACGATCTCGCCGTCCTCGGCGGTGACGAATTTCAGATTGTAGTCCCAGGCCTTGCCGTTCTTGGCCATGCGCTCCGGCTGGCCCAGCAACTTGGCTACGTCGCTCTGCGAAGCGCCGAGCTGGATCTCGCGAACCTGGCTGACGCTGACGGGCTTGCCGGGACGGACAAAATAGGCGTCGAGTTCGGTCAGCGCCGGCGAGACGCTATCAAACCGCATGTTCGGGTTATGGACGTTCAGCATGCCAGCGCTGGCGGCACCGGCGGTGAGAAGGCCGGCAAGGACGGCGATGGATATGGTCTTCAGCATTTCTCTCTCCTTCAGTTTCATTGACATCGGTTGGTTCGCCCTGACGGGCCTTTCATGATGATCAGCGCTCCCTCAAAGCCTCCCGGCCCCGATTGAGCGGCTTGATGAGATAATCCCACACGGTTTTTTCCCCCGTCTTGATATCGACGGTCGCGATCATGCCGGGGGTTATGGGAAACCGCTTGCCGGCCGCGTTCACCAGCGCGTCGGAGGCGGTGCGGATATAGACCCGGTAATAGAGGTTTTCCGGATTGATCTCGTCGCGGATCGTGTCCGGAGAGATATTCTCGACCGTGCCCTCAAGGCCGCCATAGACCGAGTAGTCATAGGCGGTGATCTTCACCAGCGCGTCCTGGCCGGGATGGATGAAGGCGATGTCGCGCGGCGAGACGCGCGCCTCGATCAAAAGCTGGTCGTTGAGCGGCACGATCGTCATCACCGCGCCGTTCGGCGAAATCACGCCGCCGATCGTCGTCACCGCCACATCCTTGATCACGCCATGAACCGGGGAGCGGATCGTGGTGTGGGCAATCGTGTCCTCGAGCCCGTTCAGCGTGGACAACAGCGACTGCACCTCCGCCTGCGCTTCGGCCAGCTTTTCGCCGGTTTCGATGACATATTTGGAGCGCATGTCATCCATTCTGAGCTTGATGTCGCCGCGGTCGCGCTTGAGCTTGATCAGTTCGACCTTGCTCGCCGCCCCGGTCGCGAGCAGCGGCGTGGTCAGGCGGAGCTGCTCCTCGAGCAGCGCCATATCGGCTTCCATATCGGCGATGGATTCGTGGTAGCTTTCCGTCCGGGCCGTAAACAGGGCCTGTTCGGAGGCTCTGAGTTCGGGATAATCGTCGAGCGCCGCCGGAAAGGTCACGCTTTCCGCTCCGGTGACTTCCGCCTGCAGGCGCGCGGCCTGGGCCAGCGAAGCGCGGTAGCGGGCCGCCGTCTCGTCATATTCGGCCTGCGCGCGGGTCGGGTCGAGCCGCGCCAGCACCTGACCCTTGTCGACCACCTCGCCAGCGCTGACATCAAGCTCGGCCAGAATGCCGCCGTCGAAGGACTGGATCACCTGTTCATGCGAGAGCGGCACCACCGTGCCGGGCCCCGACGACACTTCCTCCACGGAGAAGAAGTAGGCCCAGACGAAGAAGGCGGCGAGGATCAGGAACAGTGCCAGCACGACCCGATTGGCGCCGCTGGCCGAAATATCGTCACCCTCGATCAGGCTGTCATAGGAAGCGGCACTCATTGGACCTTCACCTCGCGCTTTCTGGCGGTCAGAGCCTCGCCCTTGCGCAGGCGCGTCAGAATTGTATCGCGCGGACCGTCCATGATGATCTTGCCGTTGGAGACGACCAGAAGCCGGTCCACCAGCGCCAGGATCGACGGCTTGTGGGTGGCGACGACCAGCGTGGTTTCGCCGGCAAGGTCGGCAAGCGCCGAAAGCACCTTCTGCTCCGCGGTTTCATCAAGCGAGGCTGTCGGCTCGTCGAGCAGGATCACGGAAGGTTCGCGCAGCAGGAGGCGCGACAGAATAATGGCCTGACGTTGTCCGCCGGAAAGGCCGATGCCGCCTTCCTGGATCTGCCGATCGAGCCCTTCGGGCATGGCGCGAATGAACTCCCATGCGCCGGTGCGCTCAAGGGCGGCGATCAGCTCCTCGTCGCGGGCATTGGGCGCGCCGAGGCAAAGATTTTCGCGGATCGTGCCGTAAAACAGCCGCGCGTTCTGGCCGGCAAGGCCGATATGGCGGCGCAGATCGGCCGGATCGACGTGGGCGATGTTGACGCCGTCGACCAGCACCGTGCCCGAGCGCGCTTCCATCAGGCCCGAAAGCCCCTGCAGCAGGGTCGACTTGCCGGCGCCGTTGCGGCCGATGATGCCGACCTTCGAGCCCGCCGCGATCTTCAGACCCTCGACGGTGAGCACCGGCTCCTTTTCATAGGCAAAGACCGCATTCGTGAACTGAAATTCACCCTTGATCACCGGCTTGTGGATGCGCTTGGCGTTTTCGGGATGATCGACCGGCAGCGTCATGATCTTGTCGAGGCTTTCGCGGGCGATCTTTGCCTGCTGCCAGCGGTTGAGAATCTGCGCCACGCCGGCCAGCGGCGCCAGCATGCGGGTCGACAGCATGGCTGCGGCAACCAGCGCACCGGTCGTCATGTCGCCGAACATCACCGCCGGCGCGCCGGCCGCGACCACGGCGATATAGACCATGCCCTGCACGGTCTGCGTCCAGTTGCCGAGCGTGCCGACGAGATCGCGCAGCTTCATGCCGGAATCAGCGTTGACAGCGTTGTAGTGGTTCCAGTGGTTCTGGAACCGGTCTTCGGCCTGCAACAGCTTGATGTCGTCCAGTCCCTGGACGGCCTCGACCAGCATGGCGTTGCGCAGCGCGGATTCGCGCATATTGGCTTTGGCCAGCTTGCGCAGCCGGCCCTGCGCCAGAACGCCGGGCAGGATCAGCAGCAGCACCGCGATCGCCGGAACCCAGACCAGATTGCCCGCGACCCACCAGAAGATCAGGCAGAACAGCAGAAAGAACGGGATATCCGCAATCGCCGAGACGGCCGACGAGGTCATCATCTCGCGCACATGCTCCAGTTCGCGAAGCTGCGCGATGAAGGTGCCGGTCGCCTGTGGGCGGGCGCTGTTTTTCACCCTGAGCGCATGGCCGAAGACCTTGTCGGAGATGCGCAGATCGGCGCGCTTTCCGAGAACATCGGTGATCTTCATGCGCATCTGGCGCATGACGAAGGCGAATATCACCGCGAGCAGCGCGCCGCCGCCAAGCACGAACAGCGTCGGATAGGACTGTGCCGGCACCACGCGGTCATAGACCTGCATGGAAAAGATGACGCTGGCGAGCGCGAGGATATTGGCCGCAAGCGAGGCCAGCATAATGAACACATAGGGCCTGAGATCGGCAAGGACGATCGATCGCATCCAGTGTTTCTTGAACGGCTCGATATAGGCGTCGATCCGGCCATCCGGCATGCCGCCGGCCGGGCGGATCACCGCCACCAGTTCGACCCTGTCCCGGATCCCGTCAATCTTGATATCCGATGTCAGCCCGCCATCGCCGGAAAAACCAAGCGTCAACCGGTCGCCATTGCGCCGGGTGGCGACGGCAACCTCGCCATCCTTCAGGACCAGCACGACCGGCAGCCGCATATCGTTGATCTTGCGAAGATCGGTGCTGATGAACCGGATCGAAAGTCCGGCCTGGCGGGCAAGCTTGCCGAAACTTCTCTTGCGGTCGCCGCTGTTATCCCAGGCATCGGCGAGCCGCAACTGCTCGGGCGAACAGTCGATCCGGTAATGGCCGGCAACCGTCAGCAGGGCCTCGATCCAACGGGCCGAAACAGTCCCGGCCGCAAGCTCGATCTCTTCGCCGCTCTCGCGATTTCTGTTGATATGGATATTCATGGCAGCGCCAGTCTTTTGAGTAGAAGAGGAGCTTGCAGCCGGGGCCGAGCCCCGGCTGTCAATCGTGCTTCGTTGGCACTGATGGGGGCTCAGCCCACCATCATGGCGTGATCCTCAAGCTCGTTGAGATCGATGCTGGCCGTGCCCGGATCGCTGAAGTCCTGCGGGTCATTTGCCGCCGCGCCATCCCCGTGCTTTTCCTCGGGCAAATAGGCCTCGAGGCTTTCGACATTGTCCTCGTAGACAAGCTCGGCCACGTTGATGTCGTCATCGGCGGCCGGATGATCGCCGCTGGCGTCATCGTCATTGGCCGGGGCTTCATCGATGGACGCGAGACCCAGCGTCTCGGCGTGGAACACGCCTTGGCCCGCAGCATCGCCGCTGTCTTCCGCACTGTCGGTCTCGATTGCCATGCGTGCGGCAGACGCAGTGGCGCCGGCCTCCTGAACATCGATCTTCAGCGAGGCTTCGCTGGTGTCACCGCTGTCATCGGTAAGCACGTAGCGGAAATCTTCCTCGCCCATGCCCGTGTCGGGATCAGCCGTGTAGGTCCAGTCGCCGGTTTCGAAATCGAAGACGAGCCTGCCGCCCTGATCGGTTTCCACGTTGAGGATCGACCCGTCCTCGATCTGATTGCCGTTGTGGTCGACAATACGGCCCTGATCATAGGTGTAGGTCTCGCCATCGACATCGATCGAGAGGATGCGGCCGCCATCGATACCAAGAAGATCGTCATCCGCGGTACCGGCGACGCCATCGGCGCCATTCAGCACATTGCCGGAGACATCCACTTCCTTGAGGACGTCGAGCAGTTCGTCCACGAGGTCGTCGAAGTTGGCCACCTGGACGACATGGTTGTCGCCGTCGGCTTCATCGACATCCTGAAGACGGGGCACCGTGACGCCCTGGCCGATGCCGACCGTCTGCACGTCGATTTTGTTGTCTGCAACGAAATCATTCCATGCAGTCTGGGTGGCGCTCTTCAACGAATGGTCGATGTCGCTGGTTGATGTGCCTTCATAGTCCCGGGTCGGCTCTCCATCGCTCATGAAGAAGACGCGATTATTGTAACCGTCGACAGGCTGATAGGACTCCATCGTCTCGTTGATCGCCGCCGTATAGTTGGTCTGGCTGTTATAGGGACGATGGGCATCCCAGGCATCGACCTGCGCCGCGAATTCGGCGTAGCTGCTGAAGGATGCTGTAGAAGTGGCGCCCGAAGAAAAAGCCACAAGCTGGATTTTGACATCGCCGGTCGTGCCTTCGAAGAAGGCCTGACCGGCCGCCTTGACGGCCTCCAGCATCTGGTGAGCTTCGGAGTTGTCCACGCTTCCGCTGAAATCGAGAACGAAGGCGATGTTGAAGTTCTCGTCGCTCATGAAGTCATCGCCGGCAAGCTGCAGGCTGATATCGTCCTCGTGTGCGAGCGGCGCATTGCGCTCAAATGCCTCGGTATCCGCGCCCTCAGAGCCGAGATTGCCGACCTTGTCGGTATAGCTCTCATCGGCAACCGTGACGGTCAGGTCGCCGCCGGCCTTTTCAGGCGTCACCCTCGCGGTCCAGGTATGACCGTCGACCTGCGTAAGGTTCGATAGGGTGCCGTTGCTGACGCTGATATCGGAGGCATCGAAGCCGTCCACGTCTTCGGAGAAGGTGAAGGTGACGTCACCGCCCAGGCCGTCATCGTCGATGTCGATATCGACCACGACGGACGGGCCGTCGACGTCGAAGGTCTCGTCGTCGTAACCTTCCGAGCCTTCATTGCCGGCCGTGTCGGTGTAGGAACCGTCGGTAACCGTGGCGGTCACTTCGCCATTGCCGGTCGGCGTGATCGTTGCGGTCCAGACCTGGTTGCCGTCGGCATCTTCCGACCACGTGCCATCCGTGCCGAGATCGGCGTTTTCCAGATCAAGGTCGGCTGCGGGATCGAAGCTCGCGCGATCGGTATCCGGCGAGAAGGTCAGCACGAGTGTGCCGTCCTGGCCGTTATCGGTGATCTCGACGCCAACCGTCGGCGCGGTGCGGTCGAAGGCCTCGCTGTCGGAGCCGGGCGTGCCCGGGTTGCCGGCAAGGTCGGTATAGGAGCCGTCGCCGACGGCAACCGTGACATCGCCGGTTACTTCCGGGGTGACCGTGGCCGTCCAGGTGTTGGGGCCGGTCTGCGTCAGGTTCGACAGCGTTCCATTGCCAACGGTAACATCTCCAGCCTCAAAGCCAGTTACCGGTTCGGAGAAGGTGAAGGTGACCGTGCCGGTCTGGCCTTCGCTGACGATATCGACCACCACGGACGGGCCGTCGACGTCGAAGGTCTCGTCGTCGTAACCTTCCGAGCCTTCATTGCCGGCCGTGTCGGTGTAGGAACCGTCGGTGACGGTGGCGGTCACTTCGCCATTGCCGGTGGGCGTGATGGTCGCGGTCCAGACCTGGTTGCCATCGGCATCTTCCGACCATGTGCCGTCGGTGCCGAGATCGGCGTTCTCCAGGTCGAGGTCGGCGGCCGGATCGAAGCTGTCGCGATCGGTATCCGGCGAGAAGGTCAGCACCAGCGTGCCGTCCTGGCCGTTATCGGTGATCTCGACGCCGACCGTCGGCGCGGTGCGGTCGAAGGCCTCGCTGTCGGAGCCGGGCGTGCCCGGGTTGCCGGCAAGGTCGGTATAGGAGCCATCGCCGACGGCAACCGTGACATCGCCGGTCGCTTCCGGGGTGACGGTGGCGGTCCAGGTGTTGGGGCCGGTCTGCGTCAGGTTCGACAGCGTGCCGTTGCCAACGCTGACATCTCCAGCCTCAAAGCCAGTTACCGGTTCGGAGAAGGTGAAGGTGACCGTGCCGGTCTGGCCGTTGTTGACGATATCGACCACGACGGACGGGCCGTCGACGTCGAAGGTCTCGGTGTCTGCACCTTCCGAACCTTCATTGCCGGCCGTATCCGTGTAGGAACCGTCGGTGACGGTGGCGGTCACTTCGCCATTGCCGGTCGGCGTGATCGTTGCGGTCCAGACCTGGTTGCCATCGGCATCTTCCGACCACGTGCCATCCGTGCCGAGATCGGCGTTTTCCAGGTCGAGGTCGGCGGCCGGATCGAAGCTGTCGCGATCGGTATCCGGCGAGAAGGTCAGCACCAGCGTGCCGTCCTGGCCGTTATCGGTGATCTCGACGCCAACCGTCGGCGCGGTGCGGTCGAAGA
Source organism: Martelella sp. FLE1502 (assembly GCF_053484255.1). Taxonomy (NCBI): domain Bacteria; kingdom Pseudomonadati; phylum Pseudomonadota; class Alphaproteobacteria; order Hyphomicrobiales; family Aurantimonadaceae; genus Martelella; species Martelella sp. FLE1502. The sequence goes on along the minus strand of NZ_JBAKFQ010000006.1, from coordinate 100,936 downwards.
CCTCGCTGTCGGAGCCGGGCGTGCCGGGGTTGCCGGCAAGGTCGGTGTAGGAGCCGTCGCCGACGGCAACCGTGACATCGCCGGTCGCTTCCGGGGTGACGGTGGCGGTCCAGGTGTTGGGACCGGTCTGCGTCAGGTTCGACAGCGTGCCGTTGCCAACGGTAACATCGCCAGCCTCAAAGCCGGTTACCGGTTCGGAGAAGGTGAAGGTGACCGTGCCGGTCTGGCCTTCGTTGACGATATCGACCGTGACGGACGGACCGTCGACGTCGAAGGTCTCGTCGTCGTAACCTTCCGAGCCTTCATTGCCGGCCGTGTCGGTGTAGGAACCGTCGGTGACGGTGGCGGTCACTTCGCCATTGCCGGTGGGCGTGATGGTCGCGGTCCAGACCTGGTTGCCATCGGCATCTTCCGACCATGTGCCGTCGGTGCCGAGATCGGCGTTTTCCAGATCGAGGTCGGCGGCCGGGTCGAAGCTCGCGCGATCGGTATCCGGCGAGAAGGTCAGCACCAGCGTGCCGTCCTGGCCGTTATCGGTGATCTCGACGCCGACATCCGGGCCAGTCAGATCAAGCGTGGCGTTTTCGGTGTCCGTGACCGGATTGCCGTCTTCGCCAGGAACGGGATTCCCGTCGGGGTCGGTTACAGTGCCGACGATCTCGACGTCGCCCTCGGCAATGCCGTCGCGCGGTATGTCGTAGGACCAGCTACCATCCTCGCCGACGGGGATCGGTTCCGACTTCACGATGTTGCCGTCGCCGTCCGGATAAGAGACCACCACATATTCGCCAGTGCTGTTGCCGGTGACCCTCACATGGCCGGCTTCGGGGTCATCAACGACGTCTTCCACATCAAGAGCGGGAAAGACTGGAGCCGCATCATCGTCACCGCCGCCGGCAAAGGCAAGGCCGCCGGCAGACGCGGCGCCAAGGCCGCCAAGCGCGCCCCAGGGGAAGGCGCCGGCGCTGTCCGCGCCGATCTCGGCGAAGGCGAAGTCGCTCCACGGCCCCGAGGCATACTGGCCCCACCAGGCGATGCCGTCATCATCGACCAGCACCAGCTCATTGCGCTCATCACCAAATTCGACGAAGAAGTCGCCGATGCTGATGGTCTTGCCGTCAGCCGTCACAATCATCAGATCGTCGCCGTTCTGTTCGAAAGAAGCAACGCTTTCGGGCGCGATCGGCAGCTTTACGACAGAGGCTTCATCGAGCCGTAGGCCCTGGGTAGACTGACGGTGTTGCGAGCCGTCGTCCTTATCGACAATAATTGCGTCCATGATGCTTTTCCTCGAAACTCGATCAAAATGATAGCGCAACCACATCTTTCGGATGCAATGACGCAGCTCTTTTGGCGCACATGCTGAAATTGTTCTGGAGACCCGTGTGGCGACTTTTGCCTTGCCACTTTAGCGGGGGTGACTATCTCAACTTCGCGCGTTGTGCAAGTGGCATAGTGACACTTTTATGAACCGAAGCTGAATTCTTGAGCGCCAATAAGCCGATGCTTTTCAATGACAAAAATGGCTTGCGCGCAATCTATTCCCACTAAAGGCCTCTGCCATAAGCAGTTTTGTCATTTGATTAAATCGAGCCCCGTGGTATTACATGGAATAAATTTAATGTTCGCTCACATGAAAAATTAACAGAAAAAGTGCGACGCCGTTTGCTCGCACGCGTTGCGGGCGACAGAGAAATTCATTGCACGCGAAATAAATTATAGGTTGTAACCTAAATCACGCGCATCAAGAGTGGGCGAGATAGAGGTACACGCCGTCAGTCCGGCGGAAGGATTCAAGCGGCATGCATGGCCGGCGCGCGGTAGTTGTGGCGCAAGTTTTATTTAGCCACAACGGACGCTTCTATAGCAGCAGGAAAAAGTCGCCGTTGCGGTGATGTCAGACAACCGCGAAAAAATACCAAGGCGGACAAGGGCTGTAGCTTCGCTCAATACGTCGCTAGAGCATCCGGCGTGAAAGTAAAATCCGGTTTTCGAGAACCCGATGCGGCAAAAACAAAGAACTAGATCATCGGGCGGTCCATATTAACCGCCCGATATGCTAGAGACCGGCCGCGACCCTTTCTGCCCGTGCAATGCGTATGTCGGAGGCCGGATGGTAGGACGTATAGCTAGGCCGGCCAGTCGCCTCATCATTGGCCTGCATGGCTTTCAGGAAGCGAGTGACGGCGTCCGGATCATAGCCCGCCTTGGCCAGCAGGCGGATCGCCATGGCATCGGCCTCAAATTCCTGCTGGCGCGAAAGCGATGCCACGCGTTCGCTTTTTTCCGCCAGCAATGCCTTCACCTTGCCGCTGTCGGGAAGCAACGCCGCTATATCTGCGCTTGAAATGCCGGCTTGCGTACCGGCACTGGACCGGGCAGCAGCATGGCCGGAAAGCTTGTGGGCCATTTCATGGGCAATGACGGCGGCGAGCTCCGAATCGTCCTCGGTGAGCAACAGAAGCTCCCGCGTCAGATAGACATTTCCGTCCGGCGCCAACACAGCGTTGGGATCGGAAGCGTTCACCACCCTTATCAAGACCGGCGTTGTGCCGGCCGCATCCGCCAGCCTGTCGCTGATCTCCGCCAGCCTGCGTGACGCGGCCCGGTCTTTGTAAAGCCCTCCGGTGGGCTTCACCTCCCGGCTTCCCAAAGCGAGAGCGCTGCCTTCCTGGGACGCTGCTTTCCCGCCGGTGTCCATCTGACAGCCGAAAAGGCCGGAAACAACAAGGAGCACAACCGCCGTGGACCAGCTGCCATTCCGGCGGCGTGTTCCAGAATATGGCGGCCGGTCGGCCAAACCCGGTCTTTTCATCATTCCGATCTGTATTCTCCGCAAAACTATCGCCGCAACCTGTCCGGGCATTGTGACACATATCACGGATATTTCTTCATTTTTTTGTCAGCTGGCCGGCGGGTCGTGTAAGCGCGTCTTGCGCAAGGGGCTCCGTTTCCGACCGAAGACGCAGAAAAGGCGTGTCGGCGAAGATCGGACGCTATCCGGGAGTTTCAGACCCACAGGAGATTGTACCCCTGGGCGGATTTGTTGGAGGGCGGGTGGCCGCCACAGCATTCGATCAATAATTTAAATTTAAAATATATGCTCGACATTCTTGTAATTTGGTTTCGCCGATTATATCGTTTTCCCGTCGGATCATTGAGGTAAGGACTCATAATGAGCCACATCCATCCGAAGGGCCCGTCCGGTAAAAACATTTTAAATTTGGAGGAAACCATGAGCGCTAAAGTCGTCCCCGTCGTCACCCGCAGCACAGAGCTTGGCGAACAGACCCTGCAATCGGGCGAATGCGTCCGCAAGTCCGGCGTCAGCCCGCAGCACACGCCCGCCACCAAGATCTGGTTCGGTCGCGTCACCAACGAGCCGGGCCACCGCTCGCCCCCGCATCATCACGAGGAAGCCGAGACCGGCGGTTACGTCCTGTCCGGCCATGGCCGCATCTATTTCGGCGAGGACTACAAGGAATATACCGACATGTATCCGGGCGATTTCGTGTTCGTTCCGCCGTTCATGCCGCATGTCGAGGTCAATATGAGCACGACCGAAGAGCTGGTCTGGCTCACCTGCCGCACCCCGGATAATCTGGTGACAAACCTGCCGGATGTTCACGACGAGCAGCTTGAGGGTTATCGTCGCGCCTGACTGACGGTTCTCAAAGCTGGAGTAGACTATGAAACTGGTACGATACGGTGAAGTGGGCGCCGAAAAGCCCGGCATCCTCGATGCGAACGGCGCGATCCGCGATCTTTCGGGCGTGATCGGGGATATCTCCTCCGAAACGCTGTCGCCGGAGTTGCTCTCGCAGCTTGCCGGCCTCGAGCCCGAAACCCTGCCGCTCGTCGACGGCAGCCCGCGCTATGGCGCACCGGTCGGAAAAATCGGCAAGTTCATCTGCGTCGGCCTCAATTATGCCGACCATGCCGCCGAGACCGGTAAGGCGCCGCCGCCCGAACCGGTGCTGTTCGCCAAGGCGACGACGGCCGTCTGCGGTCCGAATGACGACGTCGAAATTCCGCGCGGCTCGTCGCGCACCGACTGGGAGGTCGAGCTCGGCATCGTGATCGGCAAACGGGCGAAGTATGTCACGGAAGACGAGGCGCTTTCCCATGTGGCCGGCTATGTTCTCGTCAACGATGTCTCCGAGCGGGAGTTCCAGTCGGAACGCGCCGGCCAGTGGATCAAGGGCAAGAGCCATGACACGTTCGGCCCCACCGGCCCTTGGCTGGTAACGCCCGAGGAATTTGAGGATATCCAGAATCTCGACCTCTGGCTCGATGTCGACGGCGAGCGCCGGCAGACCGGCAATACCCGCACCATGATCTTCTCCGTGAAGCACCTCGTCAGCTACATCTCGCAGTTCATGACGCTGGAGCCCGGCGATGTCATCTCCACCGGCACGCCCCCCGGCGTCGGGCTGGGCATGAAGCCGCCGACCTTCCTCAAGGAAGGCCAGATCGTGACGCTCGGCGCGGCCGGGCTTGGCGAACAGCGGCAGAAAATGGTGCAGGCATGAGCTTGGCAAAGGCAAAGGCGGCGCTGAACGATCTTTCCGGCAAGACCGCGATCGTCACCGGCGCGGGGCGCGGGCAGGGGGCGGTGGAAGCCGCCCTTCTGGCCGAGGCCGGCGCGCGGGTGATGCTGTGCGATGTGCTGGTCGAGGAAGGCGAGGCCGAGGCAGAAAAGTTGCGCGCGACGGGCCATGACGCGCGCTTCCTGAAGCTCGACGTCACCGCCGAGGCGGACTGGCAGGCGGTGATCGACGCCGTGTGCGACTGGACCGGCGGCCTCGATATCCTCGTCAACAATGCCGGCATCATCAATCGCAAGACGATCGCCGACATGTCGGTCGCCGAATGGCGCAAAGTGCTGGACGTCAACGCCACCGGCGCATTCGCCGGGCTCAAGGCGGCGCTGCCGCTAATGGCGGAAACCGGCGGCGGCTCGGTCATCAACATCTCCTCCAACAGCGGCTTTTCCGGCCATTACGACCCGGCCTACACCGCCAGCAAATGGGCGCTGCGCGGGCTGACCCGCACGGCGGCGATGGAATATGCCGAAAAGGGCGTGCGCGTGAACGCGATCTGCCCCGGCCTGATCGTCACCGATCTCAACCGCAACTCCCCGCATCTGAAGCCGATGATCGAGATGACGCCGATGGCCAGGAGCGGCGAGGCCGAGGAAGTGGCCCAGCTCGTGCTGTTCCTCGCCTCTGACGCCTCCGCCTTTATCACCGGCGAGGATTTCGTCATCGACGGCGGCTTCACCGGCGGCGCGGCCTATCGCCGCGTGGCGCGGGAGACGGGGATTTACTGACAGGTTGTGTCGCCGGGAGGGTGCTTACCCCTCATCCGGCCTTCGGCCACCTTCTCCCCGGTGGGGAGAAGGGGAAGACGGTGCGGCTATGGGTTTCCGCTAGAGCCATGCTCCCTCTCGCCCCGAGGCGAGAGGGAGACAAGACCGGGAACGGGCCCGCACGCCAAATCAGCCCTTGGCGTTGTACTTCGCATCCAGATCGTTGATCGCCTGGACATTGCCGGCGGAGCGGCCGTTGGGGTCGAATTCGCAGGCGAGATAGGCGTCGGCGATAGATTTGGCGAGTTCGGTTCCTATCACACGCGCGCCCATGGTGATGACCTGGGCATTGTTGGAGAGTGCCGCACGTTCGGCCGAATAGGTGTCGTGGGTCTGGGCGGCGCGGATGCCGGGGACCTTGTTGGCCGAGATCGCGACGCCGATGCCCGTGCCGCAGCACAGGATAGCCCGGTCATAGGTGCCGTCCAGAACGCCGGCGGTGACGCGGTCGGCCAGGTTGGCGTAATATTCATTGCCGTTGTTGGGCGGGGTGCTGAGTTCGGAGACGGTGAACCCTTCGCGGCCGGCCAGATGCTCGGCGATGACCTTGGCGAGCGGGGCTCCGGCGCTGTCTCCTGCGACTGCAATCTTCATGGTGCTTTCCTTTCGAGAATGTTGATTCAGATGACCTTCGCGACCCGCTCGAGAATGTCGAGATAGCCCTCGACATGCCAGGCGGAACGGCCGATAAAGAGCCCGTCGACATGGTCGCAGGCGATCATGTCGGCCGCGTTTCCGGGGTTGACGCTGCCGCCGTAGAGGCAGGGCAGTTCGCGGCCGGTCACAAGCCGCGTCGTGTCGATGATCTTGGCCTGCCGCGCCTCGGCATAATCGGGCGAGGCCGGATGGCCGCGTTCGCCGATCGCCCAGACCGGCTCGTAGGCGAAGATGATCTCGGCCTGTTTCTGCTCGTCGCTGAGACGCGACAGCGCGGCCTCGACCTGGGCATGCAGCACGTCATCGGCGCGGCCGGCATCCTTTTCCGCCTCGGTCTCGCCGATGCAGATCAGCGGGATCATGCCATGACGCACCGCAGCTTCGGTCTTCAGCCCGACGGTCTCGTCGGTCTCGCCGAAATTGGCGCGCCGCTCCGAATGGCCGAGCTCGACGATATCCATGCCACAATCGGCAAGCATCACCGGCGAGATTTCGCCGGTCCACGCGCCATGATCGTCCCAGTGCATGTTCTGCGCGCCGACCAGAACGTCGGCATCCGCAAGCCGCGCCTTGACCTCGCGGATCGCGGTGAAGGGCGGGATGACGAAGCGCTGGATCCGGTCATCGCTTCCGGCAGCGGCGAGCGCATCGGCATAGGCGACGGCCTCGGACAGCGTCTTGTTCATCTTCCAGCTGGTTCCGACAAAGAACCGGTCAAACCGTGCCATCGCTTATTCTTCCTCTGCGAAATACAATTCTATGCCCTGGCTTGCGAGCTCCGCGGCCTGGTCTTCCGGCAACGCCCGGCTGGTGACCACGCCGGCGAAGGCATCGAGATCGGCCAGCCGGTGCAGGGCGGTGCGGCCGAACTTGTTGTGGTCGGCCATCAGATAGGATTTCTGGGCGACCGCCATCATCGCGCGCTTGACCTGCAGCACTTCCTGATCCTGATGGCAGGCGATGCGGCCATGGATAGAGGAACTGGTGATCAGCGCGATATCGGCCCGCAGGTCGGCAAGCGTGGCGGTTGTGATGACACCAAAGAAACCATTGAACTTCTTTGAAAAATCGCCGCCAAGCGCGATCAGGCTGATGCCGCCTTGACCGGACAGCCCGTTGATGATCGAAAGATTGTTGGTGATCACTGTCAGCGGCCGCTTTTCGATCAGAAAGGGAATAACCGCCTCGGATGTCGAGCCGTCATCGACCATCACGCTCATGCCCGGTTCGATGAAATCGGCGGCGCGCCGCGCGATCGCGCTTTTCAGCGCCGGCGCCATCTTCGCGCGGTAGCGATAGTCGCTTTCGAACTGGCCGCTCGCCTCGATCGTCGCCCCGCCGCGCACCTTGCGCAGCAGGCCCTCGGCCTCGAGATCGTCGAGATCGCGGTGGATCGTCATCTTCGAGACGGCAAAGCGCGCGGCCAGATCGTCAAGCGAAACCGTGCCTTCCTCGACCAGAAGATCGACAATATCCCGGCGGCGATCTTCAAGCTTCAACAGACGGCTCCTCGCGTTTGATGACAGGTCACTAACATCACGATCACCCATAATCAATCATTGTGAAGATAATATGTTATCTTTGAGTGTGATTTTGTGAAGTGAGCACGAACACCCGATCAAGCCACGCTTTGCCCGAACCGCGCTTTTGCTCTATCAGGATGCGGATGCGAAGCAGGACCGCTGAGACATGAAGGACGAAGCCAGGGCGCTGCCCGTCACCGCCGTGCTGGAGCCGCTGACGGCGGCGCTGAACAGCCATGGCCGGGCGGTTTTGTCCGCCCCGCCCGGCGCCGGCAAGACCACGCTGGTGCCGCTGCACCTGCTGGAACATGGCCCGCTAGGCAAGATCATCCTGCTGGAGCCGCGCCGGCTTGCCGCCCGTGCCAGCGCCTTTCGCATGGCGGCACTTCTCGGCGAGGAGCCCGGCGGCACCGTCGGCTACCGCATGCGGCTCGATACGAAAATCTCTGCAAAGACCCGCATCGAGGTGGTGACCGAGGGCGTGTTCGCGCGCATGGCGCTGGACGATCCTGAGCTTGCCGGCATTTCGACCGTGATCTTCGACGAATTCCACGAACGCTCGCTCGATGCCGATTTCGGGCTGGCGCTCGCGCTCGATATCCGCGCGGGCCTGCGCGAGAACCTGAATGTGCTGGTGATGTCCGCGACGCTGGATGTCGCCCGGATCGCCGCCCTGCTCGGCGACGCGCCGGTGATCGAGAGCAAGGGCAGGGCCTACCCCGTCGAGCTCCGCTATCAGGCCCGGCCGCCGCAATCGCGCATCGAGGATAGCATCGCCGATGCCGTGCGCGCCATGCTTACGACCGAAAAGGGCTCGATCCTCGCCTTCCTGCCGGGTCAGGCCGAAATCCGCCGGACCGCTGAGCGGCTGGAGGGAAGGGTGGGGGAAGACACCGACATCGCCCCGCTCTACGGCAATCTCACCCGCGCCGAGCAGGATGCGGCGATCAAGCCCGCGCCGGCGGGCCGCCGCAAGGTGGTGCTCGCCACCTCGATCGCCGAAACCTCGATCACCATCGACGGCGTCACGATCGTCATCGACAGCGGATTGCAGCGCCAGCCCGCCTATGAGCCGGCGACCGGCATCACAAGGCTGGAAACCGTGAAGGTGTCGCGCGCGGCAGCCGACCAGCGCGCCGGTCGCGCCGGGCGAACCGCGCCGGGAATCGCATTGCGGCTCTGGCACGAGGGCCAGACGGCGGCCCTTGCCCCCTTCAACCCGCCGGAAATCATGAAATCCGATCTCTCCGGCCTGGTTCTCGACCTCGCCCATTGGGGCGTCACCGACCCAGCGCAGCTTGCCTTTCCCGACCAGCCGCCCGCGCCGGCCCTTGCCGAGGCGAGGAAATTGCTGGCAGCCCTCGGCGCGCTTGGCGACGACGGGAGGCTGACCGAAACCGGCGAGCGCATCCGCGCGCTGTCGCTGCCGCCGCGCCTTGCCGCCATGGTGATCGAAGCCGGCCGCACCGGCCATGCCCGCGACGCCGCGCGGCTTGCCGTGCTGATGAGCGAGCAGGGGCTTGGCGGTCCAAGCATCGATCTGTCGGAGCGGCTGCGCCGGTTTTCCGCCGACCGCTCTCCTCGCGCCGAGGCCGCGCGCGGCCTTGCGGACCGGATTGCGAAGGTGGCGGGCGACGGGCGTGCGGACGGCCCGTTCGACCCCGGCGAAGCGCTGATCCACGCCTTTCCCGACCGCATCGCGATGGCGCGTGGGGGTCGCGGGCGCTATCTGATGGTAAACGGGCGCGGGGCGGAGCTTGCCGAGGACGATCCGTTGGCCGGCCAGGATTTTCTGGTGATCGCCGATCTGACCGGCTCGGCCGCGGGCGGGCGCATACTCGCCGCCTGTCCGCTGTCGCGCGCGGTCATCGAGGCGCAGCCGGGGATCGAGGCGCTGGAGGAATGCGTGTTCGACCGCGACAGCCTGTCGGTGCGCGCGCGCCATGTCCGCCGGTTGGGCGCGCTAGTGCTTTCAGAGCGTGCGGTGAAAAGGCCCGCGGGCGAGCAGGCGGCCGAGGCCCTTGCCGAGGGGCTGCGCCAGCACGGACTGGCGCTCATCGATTTTCCGAAGGAGGCGGCGCATCTGAGAGAGCGCATCGGCTTCCTCCACCGCAAGCTCGGCCCGCCTTGGCCGGATGTCAGCGATGACGGATTGCTCGAAAGCCTCAAGACCTGGTTCACGCCTTTCCAGACCGGCCAGACATCGCTCGCGGCGGTTACGCCAAAAAGCCTGACGGATGGTCTGAAATCGCTGCTGCCCTATCCGCTCGCCGCCGATCTCGACCGGCTGGCGCCCACCCATTTCACCGCGCCCACCGGCGACCGGCTGCCGATCCGCTATGATGGCGACGAACCGGTGCTGTCGATCCGTGTGCAGATGCTTTACGGGCTGAAAGCGCATCCGACGATCGCAGGCTCCGTGCCGCTGCTTCTGGAACTGACCTCGCCCGCCGGAAGGCCGATCCAGACCACACGCGATCTGCCGGGTTTCTGGTCCGGGTCGTGGAAGGATGTGCGCGCCGATATGCGCGGGCGCTACCCGAAACATCTCTGGCCGGAAAACCCGGCCGAGGCCGAAGCAACGCGCCGGGCAAAACCGCGCGGAACGTGACAGGAGAACCGCCATGAGGGCGCCGGAATTGCTGGAGAAGGAACGCCGCCGCAGCCTGCGCCTGCAGACGCTGGTGCGGCTGCGCTGGCTGGCGGTCGCGGGCCAGACCACGACCGCAACCTTCGTGGCCTTCGGGATCGACTTCTCGATGCCGGTCATCCCCGTCTTCGCGCTGATCGCCGCGCTCGCCCTCGGCAATCTGATCCTGACGCTGCGCTACCCGGCAACGCAGCGGGTGGAACCGCGTTTCGCCTTCGCCCTGCTCGGCTTCGACCTAGCCCAGCTCACCGCCCTGCTTTACCTGACGGGCGGGCTTGCCAATCCGTTCGTGCCGCTGATTTCGGTGCCGGTGATCATTTCCTTCACGGCGCTGCCGCTGCGCCACGCGATGGCGCTTCTGGTGCTGGCCGTCGCGGGCGTTTCGCTGCTGGCAATCGAGCCGTTTCCGCTGCCCTGGTATGAGGGACTTTCGCTTCAGATCGAGCCGGTGCTGAAATTCGGCATATGGATCGGGATCGTCTCGATGCTGAGCTTCGCCGCCTTCTACGCCCACCGGATTTCGCTGGAGGCCGAGCAGATCTCGGATGCGCTGGCGGCCACCGAACTGGTGCTGCAGCGCGAGCAGCACCTTTCCCAACTCGACGGTCTGGCCGCCGCCGCCGCCCATGAACTGGGAACCCCGCTTGCGACGATTTCGGTGGTGGCCAAGGAGATGGCGCGCGCGCTCGGCGACGACCCGGACCATGGCGAGGATGTGCAGCTTCTCGTCAGCCAGAGCCAGCGCTGCCGCGACATTCTTTCCCGGCTCGCCTCGCTTTCCAAGGAGGACGAGAGCCATATGCGCCGGCTGCCGCTGTCCTCGCTGCTGGAGGAGGCCGCCGCCCCCCACCGGCCGTTTGTCGCGGAAATGGAGATCAGCATTGACGGCGACGGCCCGGAACCGGTCGGCCAGCGCAATCCGGCGGTGCTTTACGGCCTCGGCAACATCATCGAAAACGCGGTCGAGCATGCCGGACGGACGGTGAAAATCGAGGCGCGCCATGATGCCACGCGCGTGACCATCACCGTCAGCGACGATGGCGGCGGCTTTGCGCCGGATATTCTCGCGCGCATCGGCGATCCCTTCGTTTCGGACCGCCAACCCGATCGCGAGGAGGGCAACCGGGCCGGCGGGCTGGGCCTCGGCATGTTCATCGCCAAGACGCTGCTGGAACGCGCCGGCGCGACGCTCGCCTTCGAAAACCATGGCGGCGCCCGCATCACCATTACCTGGCCGCGCTGGCGGATGGAGACGGAGTGAGCACAGGGGCGATCGCCGCTTCTAAAACCGACCCGCGATCCATGCGGCAAGGCGGTCGGCGACGTCGGTCTTGTCCATATCGGGCCAATCCTCCGCGCCATCCTTCGTCACCAGCGTGACGCGGTTGCGCGCACCACCCATGACGCCCTCTTCGGACACGTCATTGGCGACGATCAGGTCGGCGCCCTTGCGGGCGAGCTTGTCGCGGGCATAGGCGGCGACATCATTGGTTTCGGCGGCGAAACCGACGACCAGCGCCGGGCGCTGCGGATGATGGCCGACCGTTTTCAGGATGTCCGGATTTTCAACGAGCTTCAGCGGCGGCGGGGCCTCGCCGGGCTTCTTCTTCATCTTCTGCGCGGCCGCATCCTCCGCCCGCCAGTCCGAGACCGCCGCGACCATGACCGCGATATCGGTGGGGAGCGCCGCCTCCACCGCGGCGAGCATCTCGCGCGCGCTTTCGACATGCACGGTGGTGACGCCTGCTGGATCGGCGATATTGACGGGACCTGCGACCAGCGTCACCTCCGCGCCGAGCCGGGCAAGGGCTGCGGCAATCGCGTGGCCCTGCCGGCCGGAGGAGCGGTTGGCGATATAGCGCACCGGATCGATCGCTTCGACCGTCGGACCGGAGGTCACGATTGCGCGCCTTCCAGCAAGCGGCTTCGGCGCTTCTGCGAAAAATGCTTCGACGGCGGCGACGATTTCCAGCGGTTCGGCCATCCGGCCAGTGCCGGCCTCGCCGCGCTCGGCCATTTCGCCCGCCATCGGGCCGATGGTCATGACGCCGTCACCGATGAGCGTTGCAAGGTTGCGCGCCGTTGGCGCTGCGGACCACATCTTCGGGTTCATCGCGGGCGCGATCATCACCGGGCAATCGCGCGCCAGAAGCACCGCGCCGGCGAGATCGTCGGCGATGCCGGCCGCCATCTTCGCCATCAGGCTGGCGGTGGCAGGGGCGACGACGATCAGGTCATGCTCGCGGGCGAGGCGGATATGGCCGACATCCTGCTCGTCCTCGCGCGAGAACAGATCGGTGAACACATGCCCGCCGGAAAGCGCGCCGACGGCAAGCGGCGTAATGAATTCCTGTGCCGCCGCGGTCATGATCGGGGTCACCGCCGCGCCGCGCTCCTTCAGCCGGCGGATCAGGTCGAGGCTTTTATAGGCCGCGATGCCGCCGGCGATGATCAAAAGGATGCGTTTTTCCTGAAGCGACATGAGCGTGCTTTCCCTACCATTCTGCCGCTATCATTAGCATGGATGCAGCGCCGGAAAACCTCCCTTGAAGGGCGGGAGCCTGGCCGGAGAAAAATTCGTCTTCTGGACCGCCGATTGAAGCCACAGAAAGAAAAAATCTTCTACAGATTTCGTTGGTCCCGAACGATTGCGGGTCTATCACGCCTGTCGAAACGGGGTTGGACGAGATGAAAATTATCGAGACGGAAGCATTCAAGGGGCTGACGGCAACGCGCCGACTTGCCATTCGCGACGTCAAGGCGGCGGCGGCGGAGCTATCGCCGCAGATCGAAGGCGAGGCCGCGGCCTGCGGTCTCGCGATCGCCGGTCCATGGATATTCATCGCGCAGAACCTGCCCCATGACGGCAAGACGCTGTTTGATTGGACGATCTGCTGCCCGGTGACGGCGCCCGACGGATACCGCCATCAGGGCGAGTTCACGCTCACGGCATTCGAGCCGATCATCGTTGCGACCACCACCTATCAGGGCACGATGCGGGGTCTGTTCACGAAGGGCTACGCGCCGCTTGTGGAAGAGATCGAGTACTCCCGCCATGTCTTCTCTGGCGAGAGCCGGGAAATCTATCATGCTTGGAACGGCGCCAAGGCCGGCTATCACCGGATCGAGATTCAGTTCGGCCTTGCACGCTGAAGGCGGCGCGGCCCGTTTCAATAAGCCGCGCCGGGTTTCAGTTTACTTCGAAAAATCGAGCGCCCGGTCGCCATCCTTATCCTTAACCCGCGTCGGCAGGCCGATCTGGTTCAGGATGTGCAGGAACGGCTTGGGCGGCAGTTCCTCGACATTGGCCATGGTCTTCACATCCCACTCGCCGGTGGCCACCAGCATGGCGGCGGCAACCGGGGGAACGCCGGCGGTGTAGGAAATGCCCTGCGAGCCGACCTCGTTATAGGCTTCCTTGTGGTCCGACACGTTGTAGATGAATACTTCCGCCGGCTTGCCGTCCTGGGTGCCCTTGACGAAATCGCCGATGCAGGTGTTGCCGGTATAGCCGGGCGCAAGCGATGAAGGATCGGGCAGCACCGCCTTGACCACCTTGAGCGGCACCACTTCCTGGCCGTCGGCAAGCTTCACCTTCTGCTCCGACAGGAGGCCGAGGCTTTTGAGCACGGTGAAGACGTTGATGTAGTGATCGCCGAAGCCCATCCAGAAGCGGACATTGGGCGAGCCCATGTTTTTCGCCAGCGAGTGGATCTCGTCATGGCCGGACATATAGGCCTTCTGCTTGCCGACCACAGGCAGATCGAATTCATGGCCGATCTCGAACATCTTGTTCGTGGTCCATTCATTGTTCTGCCAGGCATAGACCACGCCGGTGAACTCGCGGAAATTGATCTCCGGATCGAAGTTCGTCGCGAAATACTTGCCGTGGCTGCCGGCATTGATGTCGACGATATCGATATCGGTGATGTCGTCGAGATAGTCGTCCTTGGCAAGGCGCGCATAGGCGTTGACGACGCCCGGATCGAAGCCGGCGCCGAGGATCGCGGTCACGCCCTTTTCAGCGCAGCGGTCCTTGCGCTTCCATTCGTAGTTTGCATACCACGGCGGGGTTTCGCAGATTTTGTCAGGCTCTTCGTGGATGGCGGTGTCGATATAGGCCGCACCCGTTTCAAGGCAGGCTTCCAGCACCGACATGTTCAGAAACGCCGTGCCGACATTGATGACGATCTCGACGCCGGTCTCCTTGATCAGGCCGACGGTTGCCGGAATATCGAGCGCGTCGAGCTGGTGCGCCTGCAACACGCCCTCCTGCTTCAGCGCCTTCTTTTCCATGATGCTTTCGATGATCGCATCGCATTTCGCCTTGGTGCGCGAGGCGATGTGGATATCGCCGAGCACATCATTGTTCTGGGCGCATTTATGAGCCACCACCTGGGCGACGCCGCCGGCGCCGATAATCAGGACATTCTTCTTCATCAGGACAACGTCTCCGGTTTCGTCCGTTGTGGCCGCTGGGCCGGTGAAAAATCAAACGTCACGACAGGCTCGCGACATAATCCTCATAGCCGAACTGGCGCACGGGACGGATGGTTCCATCGAGCTCCCGATGCGCGATCGCCGGCATTTTAACGCCATTGAACCAGTTCTTCTTGACCATCGTATAACCGGCGGCGTTTTCGATCGAAAGACGATCGCCGACCCTGACCGGCTGTTCGAAGGAAAATTCGCCGAAAATATCGCCCGCAAGGCAGGACTTGCCGCAGATCATCACCTTGTGGGGACCGGTGTCGGGCAAAATCGTGGCGCGCTCGCGGTAAATCAGCAGATCGAGCATATGGGCCTCGATCGATGAATCGACGATGGCGAGATCCTTGCCGTTGTTGAGCGTGTCGAGCACCGTCACCTCCAGCGTTGCGGCACCGGTGATCGCCGCCTCGCCGGGCTCCAGATAGACCTGGACGCCGTATTTTTCCGCAAACGCCTTCAGCCGCGCGGCGAGCCTTTCCAGCGGATAGTTCTCGCCGGTGAAATGAATGCCGCCGCCGAGGCTTACCCAGTCGAGCCGCGACAGAAGATGGCCGAACCGTTCCTCGATCACGCCGAGCATTTCATCGAAACGCGCGAAATCCTCGTTTTCGCAATTGTTATGAAACATGAAGCCCGAAACCTTGTCGAGCACCGGCTCGATCACCGCCGGATCATGTTCGCCAAGCCGCGAGAACGGCCGGGCGGGATCGGCAAGGTCGAAATCCGAGCTCGAGACCTGCGGATTGACGCGGAGCCCACGGATCCTGTCGGCCGACCGCGTCTCAAACCGGGTGAGCTGACTGACCGAATTGAAGATGATCTTGTCGCAATTCTCCAGAACCTCGTCGATCTCGTTTTCGCCGTAAGCCACCGAATAGGCGTGGGTCTCGCCGCCGAATTTCTCGTAGCCGAGCTTGACCTCGTAGAGCGAAGACGAGGTGGTGCCGTCCATATACTGGCTCATCAAGTCGAACACCGACCAGGTGGCGAAGCATTTGAGCGCGAGCAGGGCCTTCGCGCCGGAGGCTTTGCGCAGCCAGGCAATCTTTTCCATGTTCGCCGTCAGGCGCTGCTTGTCGATGAGATAATAGGGCGTTTGCATCGGCGTGACCTCTTCCAGGCGGCGTCAAAGAAGCGCCCGGGCGCAACGGGCTGTCGGGGTCTACATATTCAAGCGGACGGTAAAATCAACCTCGAAGCGGAAGGGTTACGGGAAAAGGATCGCGAAGAGGGGAAGGGTGGGGCCCCCATCAGCCCTTCAACAGATAACGCGCCGCGTCCTCGTCGGTGATCAACGCGTTGATCTGTCCGCCGCGGACGGCCGCGCGGATGGCGCGATGCTTGCGCGCGCCGCGGGCGAGGCCAAATACCGTGGTATCCTCATGAACGGGGATCGGAATACTGGCGACGCGCTGGTTGATCGGGTGGTCCAGAAGTTCGCCATTATCGTCGAAGATCCAGCCGCAGATTTCGCCGGCGGCGCCGGCGGCAAGCAGTTCCTCCATCTCGCCGGCGGTCAGGAAACCATCGACCAGCAGGGGCGCGTGCTGGCCGAGCTCGCCAATGCCCACGAATGTCGCATCCGCCGTTGCGCCAAGCTCCAGCGTCGGCTTCACCAGCGGCTGGGCGTGAAACAGGATGCGCTCCTCGGGCGTGGATACCAGAACCGGCAGCGGCATCGGAAAATGGCGGGCATTGATGGCGTCGGCCATCAGGAAGATGACGTTGTAATAGGCCGCAGAGCCATCCGGGCTGATATTGCCGGTCAGCGAGACGATCCGGTGCTGCGGGCAGTCCATCGGCGGCAGCTGCTCAACGGCGGCGCGCAGCGTACGCCCCGTGCCCATGGCAAGCACGGTCGGCTCCGTCCGCTTCAGCCAGCGCTCGATTTCGGCGGCGCCTTCCTCGGCAATGCCGGCGACGGAACTGTCGGAGCCCGGATCGCTCGGCACCACCACCGCCTGTTTCAGCCCGAATTCCTGCTGCAAAGCACTGGACAATGCCAGACATTCGGCGATCGGATGGTCAAGACGGACCTTGATCAGCCGTTCCGACATGGCCAGCGACACGAGGCGCTGGGCGCTCTGGCGGGAAATGCCCATGGCGGCGGCAATCTCGTCCTGGGTGCGGCCGGCGACGTAATAGAGCCAGCCGGCGCGCGCCGCATCGTCAAGACGGGAGGTTTTGCCGGTTTTCTTCGCCATTGCGGGGCCGCCATCTTCCTTCGTTGAGCCTTCGTCAATCCGTGTAACCTTAGTGCCAGCAATGCCTGAAGGGAACCAGTCCCGAAGCGCTGCGTCAATCATTCCCCGTATATCGGGCAAGCTGAAATCACCGCCCCGGCTTGTCGGTCGGGGGGCAAAGACGATAAAAGCGGGCAGCGGCCGTTTCGCGCCGTGTGAACGGATCGGGAAAAGCCGCCATTTCCAGGTGGCGGGCAGCGAGGAATTCATGAGCAAGCGTATCGTTTTCACCGGCGGCAGCGGCAAGGCCGGCCGCGATGTCATTCCCTATCTTCTGGACAGGGGTCACAGCGTCCTCAATCTCGACCTGAAACCGCTCGACCATCCGGGCGTGAATACGCTCACCACCGATCTGACCAAGAGCGGCGAGGTTTTCAACGCGCTGTCGATGCATTTCGGCTTCGATGGCTATGAGAGCGGCCAGCTGCCGAAGGCGCCGGACGCGGTCGTCCATTTCGCCGCCGTGCCCCGCGTGCTGCTGCAACCCGACAATGTGACCTATGAGACCAATGTGGTCTCGACCTACAATGTCATCGAGGCGGCGATGAAGCTTGGCGTACGAAAGGTGATCATCGCTTCCAGCGAAACCACCTATGGCGTCTGCTTCACCGAGGGCGACAAGGATTTCAAGTCGTTCCCGCTGGAAGAGGACTACGATGTCGACCCTATGGACAGCTACGGGCTTTCCAAGGTCTGCAACGAAAAGACCGCCCGCGCGTTTGCCATGCGTTTTGGCGCCGACATCTACGCGCTCAGGATCGGCAACGTGATCTCGCCGGAAGACTACGTCAATTTCCCGGGCTTCCTCGCTGATCCGCCCTCGCGCAAGCGCAATGCCTGGAGCTATATCGACGCCCGCGATCTCGGCCAGATCGTCGATCTCTGCCTTGAGAAGGATGGCCTCGGCTTTCAGGTGTTCAACGCCACCAACGACACCATCACCGCCAACGAACCGACAGCAAGCTTCCTCGCCAAATATGCTCCCAACACGTCGATCACCCGCGAACTGGACGAATACGAGGCCCCGCTCTCCAACCGCAAAATCCGCGAGGTTCTGGGGTTTCGGGAGGAACATGACTGGCGTAAGTATGTGAAATGAGGCGCGGGGAAAAAACAACGGCTGTCGCATATGGCTTGACCGCATAGCCCCCCAATCTTCTCGCCCCGGAGGGGAGAGATGTCGCGAAAGCGACAGTGAGGGGGGAGTATTTCCCCGCGAACGCCCTCACGTTTTGAGATGCTGCGCCACCCTCACTGCCCCTTTCGGGGCCTCTCTCCCGCCAGCGGGAGAGAGTATTGGGTGCAAGCCGCTACGCCATATGCGGTTCGCCTGCCCTCAAGGGGGAGATCAGGCGCGGCAAGCCGCCGCGCCCGCTACTCCACCGCCACCGAATTCCACAGCGCCTTGTCGCCGATCTCGGCGACCATTTTCGCGTGGGCCTCCAGCTCTTCGGGATGGACGCGCGGCGCAAGCGGGCGGGGGCGGACGAGGGGGGGGAGTTTGCGGACATTGCCGTCGGCGTCATACTGGTCGCCATCGCCGGCATTGACGAGCCGGAACGCCGCCTGCCGGCCGCCCGACATCTCGATATAGACTTCCGCCAGCAGCTCGGCATCGAGCAGCGCGCCGTGCTTGGTGCGGTGGGCGTTGTCGATCGCATAGCGCTTGCAGAGCGCATCAAGGCTGTTGGGGCCCATCGGATGCTTGCGCCGCGCCAGCGCCAGCGTGTCGAGCACCATGTCATCGGCGATCGGGCCCTTGCCCAGCCGGCCGAGTTCAACATTGATGAAGCCCATATCGAAGGACGCATTGTGGGCGATCCAGCGCGCACCGTCGAAAAAGGCCAGAAGGTCATCGGCGATTTCCGAGAATTTCGGCTTGTCCTGCAGGAATTCATCCGTGATTCCGTGCACCTGCAGGGCTTCCGGGTGCACGGTCTTGCCATCGGCATTGATATAGACGTGGAAGGTGCGGCCGGTCGGAAAATGGTCGATCAGTTCGACGGCGCCGATCTCGATGATCCGGTCGTCATTCTTGTCCATGCCGGTGGTTTCGGTATCGAAGATGATATCGCGCTGCGCCTTCATCAGATGCTGTCCCTCGTGCTGTCCCTTGTGGCCCGCGGGCCTCGTTTTTTCAGGTCGGCAATGATCGCGGTTACCGCCGCGCGCGCCGCGTCCATGCCATGTCCGGTATCGACAGTATAATCGGCACGCGCCCGTTTTTCGCTATCGGGGAGCTGTTGTTTCAGCACGGTTTCCAGTTTTTCCACTGTCATTCCCGGCCGCGAGAGCACGCGTTCGCGCTGAATTTCCGGATCGCAGGTGACGACCACGACATAATCGACATCGCGTTCGCCGCCGGTCTCGTAAAGCAGCGGCACATCGAGAACCGCGATCGGCGCGCCGGCCGCCTTCGCCTGTTCCAGGAAGGCGCGCCGTTCTTCGCGCACCAGCGGATGGACGATCGCCTCGAGCCGCTTGAAGTTTTCCGCCTTGCCGGCAAGCGCGGCGCTGAGCTTTTGCCGGTCGATCGCGCCGTTGACGGTGACGCCGGGGAAGGCGGCTTCCACAGGTTCCACCGCCCGGCCGCGGTAAAGCCGGTGCACGACGTCATCGGCGTTGAAGACCGGCATCCCGGCCTCGGCGAAGAAACCCGCCGTGGTCGATTTCCCCATGCCGATCGATCCGGTGAGGCCGACCAATATCATGCGGTTTCCCCAAGGTCGGCGAGGATTTCGGCCATCAGCCCGTCATCGACCTCAGGTGTCCTACCGAACCATTTCTCGAAACCGGGCACGGCCTGATAGAGCAGCATGCCGATGCCCTCTGCGGTTCTAAAGCCCTGTTGTTTGGCCTGTTTGAGGATCGGGGTTTCGAGCGGCACATAGACGATATCGGCGACGATCGCGTTTTCATGCATCGGCGAAAAATCGAAATCCGGCACCGCGCCGCCCTTCATGCCGAGCGAGGTGGTGTTGACGAACAGGCCCGCGCCTTCCATCACCGCTTCGAGATTGTCCATGTCGTGGGCATGGACCCGATCGCCGAGCCTGAAGGCGAGTTCGGAGGCGCGCGCCAGCGTGCGGTTGACGATATGGACATGGGAAAAGCCGCGATTCTTCAGCGCCAGCACCACGGCGCTGGCGCCGCCGCCGGCACCCAGCACCACCGCGCGCTCGGCATAATCCCAGCCGGGGTGGAGCGCATCGAGACTGCTGGCAAAGCCGAAGCCATCGGTATTGGTGGCGTGGATGCGGCCGTCCTCGACCCACAGCGTGTTAGCAACGCCGAGCGTCGTTGCAAGCTCGTCGCGCTCGTCGGCAAGCTCGAAGGCTGCGGCCTTGTAGGGCATGGTGACATTGCAGCCGACATAGCCGGGCTCGCCGGAGCGCAGCTTCTCCATGAATTCGCCGATCGCGCCGGGCGCGACATCCTGGCGGACATACTCTCCGTCAATGCCGTATTTCTTCAGCCAGTAGCCATGCACCAGAGGCGAGCGCGACTGATCCACCGGATGGCCGATAACGCAGGCCCTTGGCTTTGCCGTTTCACGTGAATCACTCATCAATCGCTCCCAGTTTGCGCAAGCCCTTCAAAAGCGTCAGCATCGGCAGGCCCAGTATCGTGAAGAAATCGCCCTCGATTTTCGAAAACAGTTGCACGCCCGGCCCTTCGAGCTGGTAAACGCCGGAGGAAAAAAGCACGTGGTCCGGAAGCAGCGCGAGATAGCGCTCGATCGCCGCATCATCGAGCGTGCGCATGGTGAGCCGCGCCGTCTCCGCCGCCTCGAACAGGATTTCGCCGTTTCTGACAATCGCGAATGCGCTGATCAGCGAATGGCTTTTGCCCGAAAGCCGCTTCAGATGATCGCGGGCCTCCTCCCGGCTTTCCGGTTTGGAATAGGGCTGGCCTTCGAATTCCATCACCTGGTCGCCGCCGATCACAAACGCATTTTCCGCCCGCGTCGAAACATCGAGCGCCTTTTCGCGCGACAGCAGGCCCGCCAGGAAGGCCGGTGTTACACCCTCTTTCAGATAGGGGGCCTCGATGGCGCGTTCGTCGACATCGGGCTTTACGGCGGTGAAGGCGAGGCCGGCATTCTCGAGCAGGGACCGGCGGGACCGGCTGGTGGAGGCGAGCACGATCGCGGGTCTTTCATCGGTGGCGTTCATATTTCTCCCTCAGGCTCTTCAGCCGCGCTGGTGTTTCAGGGCGAGGATGGCGGCGGCCGTCTCCTCGATCGAGCGGCGGGTGACGTCGATGATCGGCCAGTCATTGCGGGCGGCCAGCGAGCGGGCATATTTCAACTCCTCGGCAATGACGGCGCGGTCGGTATAATCGCTCTTGCCATGATCCCCGCCGGCGCCGAATTCGCGGAACTCGCGAACCTGCGAAATCCGCCCGGTCGAAGCGATCAGGCAGACGATCAGCGGTTTTTGCGCACGATAGAGACTGTCCGGCAGCGCCACGCCGGGCACGATCGGGATATTGGCAGCCTTGACGCCGCGATTGGCGAGATAGACGCAGGTCGGCGTTTTCGATGTCCGGCTGATCCCCAATATGACGATATCGGCCTCGTCATAGGTCTCCGGCATCTGGCCGTCATCATGCTCCATGGTGAAATTCAGCGCCTCGATGCGGGCGAAATAATCCTCGTTGAGGCTGTGCTGGGCCCCGACCCGGCGTTGCAGCGTGGTGCCGAGATAGGATTGGAACACGGCGGCCACCGGCTCCAGCACATTGACGCTCGGCACCCCCATATCGCGGCACATCTCGTGGATCAGGGCGGAAAGCTCCTCGTTGACCACTGTATAGAGAACGATGCCCGGCGCTTCATCGATCGCGCGCAGGACGGTGAGCAACTGCTTGCGGCTTCTTATCAGCGGATAGACATGCTCGATCGGCTCATGGCCGCCGAACTGGGCGGAAACCGCGCGCCCGGCCGAGATCAGCGTTTCGCCCGTCGAATCGGAGATCAGATGCAGGTGAAAGAAATTTTTCCGGTTTTCCACGATGTCCTTCGCCTGCTGTTCATAACGCTGGAGAAACCGGGATGAAAAATCTTGTCCGGGTTTCGCCTGTGGGAAGCGGGAACGTTTATCCACATATGCTCAAATACGGAAAGCATGAAATCCAGCCTGTTGAAAACGGGGACAAAGCCGGCCGCCGCACCGCTTTTGCCTGGGTTTTACACAGGGTTTCAGCTTTGCGCCAGAGCCGGAAGGCGCTGAATCCATTGAGGTGAGCGGCGCAATCCCCGGTCTGCCGGAATCCGGGTGCCGAAAATTGTCTGTCCGAAACTGGAAACCGTGGAAATGACTCATGACCGCGGCAAAAGCTTTAATCCTTGATCGTCACAGACTCTAAGAAATAAAAGAAACCGAATAGAACAAGATTCATTTAGAGGCGAGGCTGGGGATATGGCGAAAAGGGCACTGGAGCGGGTGCTGGATGGCGAGACCGTAAACCCGCCGCCGATCTGGCTTATGAGACAGGCAGGGCGCTATCTGCCGGAATACCGTGCCGTGCGGGAGAAAGCCGGCGGCTTTCTGAACCTCTGCTACAATCCCGATTTTGCAACGGAAGTGACGTTGCAGCCGATCCGGCGGTATGGCTTTGACGCGGCGATCCTGTTTTCCGATATTCTCGTCATTCCCGATGCGCTGAAGCGCAATGTCCGCTTTGAGGCAGGGGAAGGACCGAGACTCGATCCGATTGACGCAGAGGGCATCATGGCTCTTGAAAAGAGCTATGACGCAGTCAGGCTCGATCCGGTCATCGAAGCGGTGAAGCGGATACGCCGGGAGCTGCCGGAGGAAACGGCGCTGCTCGGCTTTTGCGGCGCGCCCTTTACGGTGGCGACCTATATGATTGCCGGGCGCGGCACGCCCGACCAGGCGCCGGCGCGGCTGTTTGCCTATCGCCACAGACGCGAATTTTTGAGGCTGCTCGACTACCTCGCCGATCTCTCGGCCGATTACCTGATCCGCCAGCTTGAGGCGGGTGCCGGCGCGGTGCAGATATTCGACAGCTGGGCCGGCGTTCTCGGAGAACAGGATTTTGCGGATTTTGCCGCGGCACCCGTCGCACGGATCGTTGCGAAGGTGCGGTCAGCGCATCCGGGTGCCAAGATCATCGCCTTCGCCAAGGGCGCCGGGCCAAACCTTTCCACCTACAGGGCAAAGACCGGCGCGGATGCGATCGGCCTCGACTGGACAGTCCCGCTTTCCGTCGCCAGGGACCTGCAGAAGGACGGGCCGGTGCAGGGCAATCTCGATCCGCTTTCAGTGGTCGCCGGAGGCGATGCGATGAAAAGCCGCGCCCTTGCCATTCTGGAAGCCCTTGCGGACGGGCCGCTGATCTTCAATCTTGGCCACGGAATCACGCCCGAGGCCGATCCCGAGCATGTGGCGGCGCTGGTGCGGCTCGTCAGAGGCGAAGAATAGACATATAAGGTCCGGGGAGGACGCAAAGTGGCAGATCAGAACAACGCCGGCAGCAAGGCGGCAGGACGGGCAATGACGGCGCTGCTGGTGTTTCTGGCCCTCTGTCTTGGCATCTACATCTTCGACCGCGACAACTTCTATCTCTGGGCCAAGGCAATCCATATTATGGCGGTGATCGCCTGGATGGCGGGCATGTTCTATCTGCCGCGCCTGTTCGTCTATCACACCGACACGACGCCCGGTTCCGAGAGTTCGGAAACCTTCAAGGTCATGGAATACCGGCTGATGAAGGCGATCATCAACCCGGCCATGATTCTGACATGGATCTTCGGTCTATACCTCGCCTGGGAGGGTTTCCGGTTTTCCGGCGGCTGGCTGCATGTCAAGATTTTCGCGGTGTTCCTGCTGTCGGGCGTCCATGGCTATCTCAGCAAGGCGATGAAGGATTTTGCGGCGGACAAGCGAACCAAGAGCGCGAAACACTGGCGGATCGTGAACGAGGCGCCGACCGTTTTGATGATCATTATCGTCATAATGGTGGTTTTGAAGCCGTTTTAATCATTTGATGAACGGATTCGGCCGGTTTTGGCGATAAAAATGCGGTTTTTGCTCTTGTAACGACAGCGGCAAATCAGTATCTTCCGGCCACTCATCCAAAAGGCTGTGCGAAAGTATCCCCCTTTGCCAATCCGAATTGGCACTGCTCTACCAGCGCAACCGGCCTTGCTATCATCATGACAACATCACGGTTTTCTTCATGTCTCAAATGAAGCTTCAGGAACTGAAGAGTAAAACGCCTACCGATCTCCTTGCCTTTGCCGAATCCGTCGAAGTCGAGGGCGCGAGCACGATGCGCAAACAGGAACTCATGTTTGCCATCCTGAAAATGCTTGCCGCCCAGGACGTCGAGATCATCGGCGAGGGCGTTGTCGAGGTCCTTCAGGACGGTTTCGGGTTCCTGCGTTCGGCCAATGCCAACTATCTTCCTGGCCCGGACGATATCTATATTTCGCCCTCCCAGATCCGCCGCTTCGCGCTGAAGACCGGCGACACTGTTGAAGGGCCGATCCGCGGACCGAAGGAGGGCGAGCGCTATTTCGCCCTGCTCAAGGTCAACACCATCAATTCCGACGATCCGGAAAAGATCCGTCACAAGGTCCACTTCGACAATCTGACGCCGCTCTATCCCAATGAGCGCTTCAAGATGGAGCTCGACAACCCGACCTCCAAGGACAATTCGGCCCGCGTCATCGATCTGGTGGCGCCGCTCGGCAAGGGCCAGCGCGGTCTGATCGTCGCCCCGCCGCGCACCGGTAAAACCGTGCTGTTGCAGAATATCGCCCATTCGATCACCGCCAACCACCCGGAATGTTTCCTGATCGTGCTGTTGATCGACGAGCGGCCCGAGGAAGTGACCGACATGCAGCGTTCGGTCAATGGCGAGGTGGTGTCCTCGACCTTCGATGAACCAGCCGTTCGCCACGTGCAAGTCGCTGAAATGGTTATCGAAAAGGCAAAACGCCTGGTGGAGCACGGCCGCGATGTCGTGATCCTGCTCGATAGCATCACCCGTCTTGGCCGCGCCTATAACACCGTTGTGCCGTCCTCCGGCAAGGTGCTGACCGGCGGCGTTGACGCCAATGCGCTGCAGCGCCCCAAGCGCTTCTTTGGTGCGGCGCGTAATATCGAGGAGGGTGGTTCGCTGACGATTATCGCAACCGCGCTGATCGACACCGGCAGCCGCATGGACGAGGTGATCTTCGAGGAGTTCAAGGGCACCGGCAACTCGGAAATCGTTCTCGATCGCAAGGTCGCCGACAAGCGCATCTTTCCGGCCATGGACATTCTCAAGTCCGGCACTCGCAAGGAAGACCTGCTCGTGCCGCGCCAAGACCTGCAGAAGATCTTCGTCCTCCGCCGCATCCTCGCCCCCATGGGCACCACGGACGGCATCGAATTCCTGATCGACAAGCTGAAGCAGACCAAGAACAACGCCGAATTCTTCGAGTCGATGAATACCTGAGCGGGGCGGGGGCCGGGCGAGTTTTGTCTGGCCGAGGCCTATCTGCAACTGGTTGTGTACGGCATTGAAGGTGGGATGGACCCCCGTGGCATTCGCCGCATAGCCCCCAATCTTCTCGCCCCGGCGGGGAGAGATGTCGCGAAAGCGACAGTGAGGGGGGAGAGTTTCCCCGCGAACGCCCTCGCGAGACGAAAAGCCGCACCACCCTCACTGCCCCTTTCGGGGCATCTCTCCCGCCAGCGGGAGAGAGTATAGGGAGCAAGCGGCAATGCTCTGACTAAGCGATGGAGCGTTAATTCTAGTAATGCTTCATTCATATTAACCCATTGAAATAAAATAGGTTTCCGTAAAATGTCCGCTGCCGGCGACACTATCTACGCGCTATCGAGCGGCGCCTTGCCTTCCGGCGTGGCGGTGGTGCGGGTGTCGGGAAAAGATGCATTTTCCTGTTGCCTCGCGATTGCCGGCGCCGTGCCGGAACCCCGCAAGGCGCGCCTGATGAGGCTTGTTGATGGCGCAGGCCTTCCGATGGACACGGCTCTGGTTCTGGCCTTTGCCGGCCCGGCCTCCTTCACCGGCGAGGATTGCATCGAGTTCCAGCTTCACGGCGGGCGCGCGGTGGTGCGGGCAATGCTCGATCGCTTGGCCGGTCTGGGGCTGCGGCATGCCGAGGCCGGAGAGTTTGCCCGCCGGGCGTTTGAAAACGGCAAGATCGATCTCGTCGAGGCCGAGGGACTTTCCGACATGATCGCCGCTGAAACCGAGATGCAGCGACGGCTGGCGCTGGAACAGGCTGGCGGCGGGCTTTCCGAGCTTTATGATGGCTGGGCGCGCGAACTGACCCATGCGCGGGCGATGATTGAGGCCGAACTCGATTTTTCCGATGAGGACGATATTCCGGGTTCGGTTTCGGCCACGATCTGGGGCACGGTCGAGGACGTTGGTCGCCAGATCGAAAGCCACATTGCCGGCAGCAGGGCGGGGGAGATCATCCGCGATGGTTATCGTGTTGTGATCGCCGGTCCGCCCAATGCCGGCAAATCCAGCCTTCTGAACGCGCTTGCGCGGCGCGATGTCGCGATCGTCACCGATGTCGCCGGTACGACGCGCGATATTCTGGAAGTCTATCTCGATCTCGACGGCTATGCCGTTCGGCTGTGTGATACCGCCGGTCTGCGCGACAGCGATGATGTCGTCGAGGCGGAAGGGATGCGTCGCGCCCGGGCCCTGCTCGAGGAGGCGGATCTGATCCTTTCCCTCAGTGATACAGGGTCAGGTCACCCAGCGGAACGTTTCGAAGGGGAATGCCTGCGGATCGGCACCAAGGCGGACACCGCGAACGGAGCCGAGGCCGACTTTGACCTACTGATTTCGTCGCGAACAGGCGCGGGCATGGATCGCCTGGTCGAGATGATAAAGGCGCGGCTCGAAGCCCGGCTTGCCGGCGCATCCTTGTCGCTGCCGGTGCGCGATCGTCAGGTTGGTTATCTGAAGGAAACACTGCATCAGATTAAGGCGGCGCTGGCTGCCCGGGATCACTCGCCGGAAATACCCGCCGAAGCGTTGCGGCAGGCGGCTGTTGCACTTGGCAGGATCACCGGCCGGGTGGATGTCGAGGATCTGCTGGATGTGATTTTCTCGTCGTTCTGCGTCGGCAAGTGAGCGCGTTTGTTTCACGTGAAACAATCTTGACTCGCCCGCCGACAAACGGCACAACGCCTTAAAAATACCCCGGCCGCGCAGGCGGCGGAGAAAGGCTCCGGGCGATGACCCGTCGAGCCATGGAGTCACGAATGTCCTATGATGTCATCGTCATCGGCGGCGGCCATGCAGGTTGCGAGGCCGCCAGCGCCGCGGCCCGCGCTGGCGCCAAAACCGCGTTGATCACCCATCGCCGGGAAACCATCGGCGTGATGTCCTGCAATCCCGCGATCGGCGGGCTCGGCAAGGGCCATCTCGTGCGCGAGATCGATGCGCTTGACGGATTGATGGGCCGCGTCGCCGATGCCGCCGCGATCCAGTATCGTATGCTGAACCGCCGCAAGGGGCCGGCCGTGCGCGGCCCCCGCAGCCAGGCGGATCGCAAGCTCTACCGGCAGGCGATGCAGGCGGCGCTCTCCGGGATCGACAATCTCGACATTATCGAAGGCGATGTCTTCGATCTGGAAACCGCCAATGGCCGGGTTTCCGCAGTCATCCTCGGTGATGGCCAGCGCTTTGCCTGCGGCGCGGCGGTGTTGACCACCGGCACGTTTCTGCGGGGCCTGATCCATATCGGTACCCGGAAAATTCCTGCCGGCCGGGTCGGCGAGGCAGCGTCCGTCGGCCTCTCGGCGACACTTGCGCGGCTTGGGCTTTCCCTCGGTCGGTTGAAGACCGGCACGCCGGCGCGACTGGATGGTCGGACGATCGACTGGGAATCGCTGGACCGCCAGAGCGCTGATGCCGATCCGACGCCATTCTCCTTCATGACGAGCGGGGTGCAGAACCCGCAGATCGATTGCGGCATCACCCGGACAACGCCGAAGGTGCATGACATCATCCGCGAGAATATCGGTCTTTCGGCGATGTATTCCGGTCAGATCGAAGGCGTCGGACCGCGCTATTGCCCGTCCGTGGAAGACAAGATCATGCGCTTCGGCGATCGCGATGGGCACCAGATTTTTCTCGAGCCGGAGGGTCTGGACGATCCGACGGTCTATCCGAACGGCATTTCGACATCCTTGCCGGAAGAGGTTCAGGACGCCTTCATTCACGCGATCCCCGGCCTGGAGAAGGTGACGATCCTGCAGCCGGGCTATGCGATCGAGTATGATCACGTCGATCCGCGCGAACTGTCGGCCTCGCTTGAATTGAAAAAGCTTGGCGGACTTTTCCTGGCGGGCCAGATCAACGGCACGACCGGTTACGAGGAAGCGGGCGCGCAGGGGCTGGTCGCCGGGCTGAACGCGGCGATGCTGGCGTCCGGTGCCAAGGCCGTAACCCTTTCGCGCACGGACTCCTATATCGGCGTGATGATCGACGACCTCACCACGCGGGGCGTGGCCGAGCCATATCGCATGTTTACCTCGCGCGCCGAGTATCGGCTGACGCTGCGCGCCGACAATGCCGACCAGCGGCTGACGCCGTTGGCGGTGGCGCTGGGTATCGCGTCCAACGAACGGCGGGAAAAATTCACGGCCTATATGGCGGCGATCGATGAGGGCAGGGCGGCGCTGAAAGGCCGTTCCCTGACCCCCAACGAGGCCGCCCGCCACGGGCTGAAGCTCAATCAGGACGGTCAGCGTCGCAGCGCCTATGATCTACTTGCCTATCCGGAGCAGGATTTCGGTGGGCTCGCGGCGATCTGGCCAGAGCTCTCCGATATGCCGGAAGCGGTGCAGAGCGCGCTGGAAATTGAAGCCTCCTACGCCGTCTATCTTGATCGGCAGGCCGCGGATATCGCTGAGGTCCAGCGCGACGAGGGCAGGGCGATACCGCAGGAGTTTGACTATGACAGCCTGTCCGGTCTTTCCAACGAGCTGAAAGGCAAGCTCTCGGCGGCGCGACCCGCGACCATCGCGCAGGCAAGCCTGATTGACGGCATGACTCCAGCGGCGCTTTCGCTGCTGCTGGTGAGGTTGAAGCTGCGGGCGGCCTGAGCGATGAAGTTGAACGGCATCGATGTTTCACGTGAAACAGAGGCGCGGCTGGACCGCTTCGTCAGCCATTTTGAGAAATGGGCGAAGGCCATCAATCTGGTTGCGCCGTCCACCCGCCAGCAGATCTGGGATCGGCACATCGCCGACAGCGCGCAGCTGTTTCAACTGGCCTCGGAGCCGAAGACCTGGATCGATCTCGGCAGCGGCGGCGGCTTTCCGGGCATCGTGACGGCGATCTTTCTGGCCGAGGCCGGCGAGGGCTGGGTGCATCTGGTCGAGAGCAACAACAAGAAGGCCTCGTTCCTGCGCACCGCGATCCGCGAGACCGGTGCGCGTGCCAGTGTTCATGCCATTCGCGCCGAAACAGCGCCGGCGGAGATCGAAGCGCCGCAGCTGATGTCGGCGCGGGCGCTTGCGTCGCTCGATCAGCTGCTGGACTATGCCGCGCCCTGGTTTTCCGCGGACGCGTCTTTCCGGGCTTTTTTCCACAAGGGGCGGGATTATCAGCGCGAGCTCGACAAAGCGCGTGACCGATGGACGTTCGATCTGGTAAAACATGAAAGCAAGGTCGAGCCCGGCTCCGTAATCCTCGAAATCGCGCGCCTTGCACCGGTTCTTTGAAGACAGGCGGGACGATCATGAACCAGAAAACCCGGATCATCACCGTCGCCAACCAGAAGGGCGGCGTCGGCAAGACGACGACGGCGATCAACCTGGCAACCGCGCTCGCCGCCATTGGCGAAAAGGTCCTGATTGTCGACCTCGATCCGCAGGGCAATGCGTCCACCGGGCTCGGCATCGAGCGCAATCAGCGCGAAATTTCGGCCTATGATGTGCTCATCGGCGAGAAGACGGTCGCGGAGGCCGCGGTGCATACGGCCGTTCCCAATCTCGATATCGTTCCCTCGACGCTCGATCTGCTCGGTTTCGAGCTTGAGATCGCTAGCGATCCCCGTCGGGTGTTCAAGCTGCGCGATGCGCTGTCGCATAGCGATATCAGCAATTACCGCTATGTGTTCTGCGATTGCCCGCCTTCGTTCAATCTGTTGACGATGAACGCCATGGGCGCGGCCAACGCCATTCTCGTGCCGTTGCAGTGTGAGTTCTTCGCGCTGGAGGGGCTCAGCCAGTTGCTCGACACCGTCTCGGAGGTGCGCAGCACCATCAACCCCAAGCTGGAAATCCAGGGCGTGGTACTGACCATGTATGACAGCCGCAACAATTTGGCCCAGCAGGTGGTCAGCGATGTGCGGGACTATATGGGCGACAAGGTCTACAAGACGCTCATTCCGCGCAATGTCCGGGTGTCGGAGGCGCCGTCCTTCGGCAAGCCGGTGATCCTTTACGATCTCAAATGCCAGGGCAGCCAAGCCTATATCCAGCTTGCCTCGGAAATCATCCAGCGTGAGCGCGCGCTGGCAGCGGCGTTATGCGATTAACATGGTGAATGCGATGAGTGATGACAATTCCAAACGGCGTCTCGGCCGCGGTCTCGCCGCCCTGATCGGCGATATCGAGAAGCCCGAAGAAGCCAGTGCTCCGGTGACGGCCGATCGCCGGATTCCGATTGAATTCATCACCCGAAACCCGCGCAATCCGCGCCGCCATTTCGAGGAAGCGGATCTGCGCGATCTTGCCGCCTCCGTGCGCCAGCACGGCATCGTCCAGCCGGTCGTGGTGCGCACCATTGGTGCGCAACGCTATGAGATCATCGCCGGCGAACGCCGCTGGCGCGCGGCGCAGCTTGCGGGCCTTGCCGATGTACCGGCGCTGATCCGCGACGTGGACGATCGCACGGCGCTGGAAATCGCAATCGTCGAGAATGTCCAGCGTGCCGATCTCAATCCGCTGGAGGAGGCCAATGGCTATGAACTGCTGATCGCCGAGCATGGCTATACCCAAAACGATCTCGGCGATATCATCGGCAAGAGCCGCAGCCATGTTGCCAACAGTTTGCGGCTGCTGAAGCTGCCCGAAGGCGTCCAGACCATGCTGGCCGAGGGCGCTCTGTCGGCCGGCCATGCTCGCGCCCTGATCTCCACGCCCGACCCGGCAAGCCTTGCGCGCACCATCGTCGAGCGCGGCCTTTCGGTGCGCGATGCCGAAAAGCTGGCGCAGAAGGCGATAGAGGGTGGCGGCCAGAGCAACCGGGCGCCGCGTCAGAAGGACGCTGACACGCTGGCTTTGGAGCAAACGCTCTCCGATCGGCTTGGACTGTCAGTCGTGATCGACCATAAAACCAATGGCGGGCAGATCCGGATAAGCTACAAGACGCTCGACCAGCTTGACGATCTGTGCCGTCGCCTGGATCGCACGCCAAATTGATATGACACAATTTTTCTGTTGAAATTCAAATGGCTGTAAGAGTTTCCGGTTTGCATTATAAGATCCGCCGTCCCAGCCTTATGGCAAAGCCTTAGCCAAAAACACTCTTTTGATGCGCCCGTCGGAGCGGCCCTGGACCCCGGATCAAGTCCGGGGTGACGGTTGAGGGAACGCATTCTGACATGACAGCAGCCCCTCAACAGAAGGCAAACTCCGTTCCCCGCCTTCCAAATGTCAGGCCCGCGTCGCCGCCCGGTTTGACCGCAGCGAGAGCGAAAGCAGGGTCTGCATCGCAATGCTTTCCTCAAGCTCGGGATATTGGCGTGTCTTCAGCACGGTATCGGCTAACAGCCTGAGCGCCCGCGCCGTCGCGGCGCTGTTCCAGGCGCCAAGCGCGCGTTCGAAGATCGGCTTGCGCTTGAAGAAGATGTGCCGCCCATGAGTCTGCATCACCTGGCTGGCGGGCAGGCGCTTGCTTTCCATTTCGGCGCGCATCTGGTCGAGCAGGTGAAACTGCCGGATACAGCCGTTCAGGATCAGGAAAATCGGCGTTTTCGACTGCGCCGTCTTGGCCATGGCATGGCGCAGGGCCGCCATATCGCCGGAAAGCACGGCATCCACCGCGTCGTCGGCGGAAATCGCGCTGGCATCGCCGATCACGGCGGCGACGTGCTCCTCGGTGATGACGTCAAGGCCCCGGCCATAAAGCACGAGCTTGTCGATCTCGTTGCGGGTGGCCAGCCTGTCGCCGCCGATGAGCGACAGCAGCAATTGCCGCGCCGGCGGGGTTATCCTGAGCGAAGCATCGGATAAAGCCTGATCGATCAATGCGTTAAGCGCGCGAGCGTCGTCGGCATAGCAGGGTATGGCCGCGATGGAGCGGGCGCTTTCCGCTGCCTTGCGCATAGCCGTGCCCTTGCGCAGCTCGCCGGCCTCGATGATCAGCGAGGCGCTTTCGGGCGGGCTGTCGCCCAGCATCTTCAGCACGTCCGCAAGCGCCTTGTCATTGCCGCCGGCGCGCACCCAGACGAGCCGCTCCCCGCCGAACAGGCCGATCGCGCCCATCTCGTCCATGATCCGCCCGGCATCGACATCGCCGCTGTCGAGCTTCATCACCGCAAAGGCGTCATTCAGCGGCACGCCCGTGCCCTTGGCGATCAGCGCGGCGCGTTCGCTGACGAGGCCGCGATCGGGTCCATAGACCAGAAATACCCGATATTTGCGTGCATCCTGGCGCAGGAAGCCGTCAAACTGATGGTACTTTATCTCGGTCATCGGGGCCTTTGTCTATTGCGGGGCAGGGGCGGGCGGCAGAACCTCCGGAGGCTCCTTGTTGAGCGCGATGGCGAGATCGGCATTGATGATCTCGGCCACTTCCTTCGAGGCACGCTGCTCGGCATCGCGGATGGCGCGCAGGCGCGCGAATTCCTGCGAGGGGAAATCGACAAGCGCAATCGCCTTGCGGCGGCCCGAGGACAGAAGTTTGCTGTCGGAGCGGCGGCGCAGCGAATAATCCGCCGTCACGATGGTGCGGCCCGCGCTTGCGGTATCGGAGGAATCGTCAACCAGAACCTCGGAGGTAATCGCAAAGGCCGAAACATTGACGTCATATTTCGGATCGGCGCTTTCGCCGAGCCCGCCAGCGGTCAT
This sequence comes from Martelella sp. FLE1502, assembly GCF_053484255.1. NCBI lineage: Bacteria > Pseudomonadati > Pseudomonadota > Alphaproteobacteria > Hyphomicrobiales > Aurantimonadaceae > Martelella > Martelella sp. FLE1502. The sequence continues at coordinate 67,913 of NZ_JBAKFQ010000006.1, read as the reverse complement.
GAATATCAGGTCGTTCAGCACATATTGCGCCACCTGCGTGGTCGGCGTGTTGAAGGCGAGCTGATGCATTTTGGCATTCAGCGCCGTACCCTCCGCGCCGCCATAAAGCGGGCGGACCTGGCAGGCGGAAAGCGCCATCAGCGCGGCAAGGGCCGCTGCCGGCAAAGCGGTGCGGAAAAGACGGTCAGACAACAACATTCACGATCCTTTGCGGCACGACGATCACTTTCTTGGGCGTTTTGCCTTCCAGCGCGCGCGCCACCGCTTCCAGTTCCATCACCGCCGCCTTGATGCTGTCCTGATCGGCATCGCGGGCAACGGTCAGTTCGCCGCGCTTCTTGCCGTTCACCTGCACCGGCAGGGTGATCTCATTGTCGGCCGTCAGCCCGGCATCGAAGGCCGGCCATGCGGCCATGGCGATCATACCTTCACCACCGAGCACCTTCCAGCATTCTTCCGCCAGATGCGGCATCATCGGCGCAAAACAATGGGTCAGGAACAGGCTCGCCTCCTTCAACGCGGCCAGCATTTGCGCATCCGCCTTGCCCTCGGCCGCCTCCGTCAGCGGCGCCGCCAGCACGTTGACCAGTTCGTAGATCCGGGCGATCGCCTTGTTGAAGGCCAGCGCCTCGATATCGCTGGCAACCGCCTTCAGCGTCTTGTGGGCGGCGCGGGAAACCTCCAGCGCCTTGCCGTCCGCGCCGGCTTTCGCCTCGACGGCGGCAAGGGCAGGCGCGGCCTCGGAAACCAGCCGCCAGATGCGCTGCACGAAGCGGAACGTGCCCTGCACGCCGGCCTCGGTCCAGACCACATCGCGGTCCGGCGGCGAATCCGACAGCACGAAGAAACGCGCGGTATCGGCGCCATAGGTCGCCAGGATATCGTCGGGATCGATGACGTTCTTCTTTGACTTCGACATTTTCTCGATCGAGCCGATCGTCACTTCCGCGCCGGTTTCCAGAAGATATGCCTTGCGGATGCCGTCGGTCTCCTCGATCCGCACATCGGTCGGCGAAACCCAGCTTCCGGACGTACCGCTGCCACCGAGGCGATAGGTCTCGTGCACCACCATGCCTTGCGTGAACAACCCCTTGAACGGCTCATCGTGGTTCACATGGCCGGTCGCCTTCATCGCCCGGGTGAAGAAGCGCGAATAGAGCAGGTGCAGGATCGCGTGTTCGATGCCGCCGATATACTGGTCGACAGGCAGCCAGCGGTCGGCAATCGCCGGATCGGTCGGCGCATCCTCGCGCGGCGCGGTGAAGCGGGTGTAATACCAGCTCGAATCCACGAAGGTGTCCATCGTATCGGTCTCGCGCCGCGCGGCCTTGCCGCAGCACGGGCAGGCGACATCGCGCCATGTCGGGTGGCGGTCGAGCGGGTTGCCGGGCTTTTCGAAGTCGATGTCGTCCGGCAGCTTCACCGGCAGGTCGGCCTTCGGCACGGGCACCACGCCGCAATCCTCGCAATGGATCACGGGGATCGGGCAGCCCCAATAGCGCTGGCGCGAAATGCCCCAGTCGCGCAGGCGGAAATTGACCTTGCGTTCGCCGCGGGGCGCGCCGCGCACTGTCTCGGCTTCCAGCTTTTGCGCAATCGCTTCAAAGGCTTCGGTCGTACTCATGCCGTCAAGGAAGCGCGAATTGATCATCACGCCGTCATCGGTATAGGCCTCGTCGCCGATCGCGAATGTCGCCGCATCGCCGTCCTTCGGCATCACGATCGGGGTGACGGGCAGGTCATATTTGCGGGCGAAGTCCAGGTCGCGCTGGTCGCCGGCCGGGCAGCCGAAGATCGCGCCCGTGCCGTAATCCATCAATACGAAATTGGCGACATAGACCGGCAGCTCCCAGTTCTCGTCGAAGGGATGGCGCACGGTTATGCCGGTGTCGATGCCCTTTTTCTCGGCGGTCTCGAGTGCTGCCACCGATGTGCCGGCGCGGCGCGTTTCCTCGCAGAAGGCGGCGACCTTGTCGTCGCGCTTCGCCGCTTCCTTGGCCAGCGGGTGGTCGGCGGAAATCGCCAGGAAGGATGCGCCGAAGATCGTGTCGGGGCGCGTGGTGTAGACGGTGATGTCTTCCATGCCGCCGGCATCGCCGCTGGCGATGTCCCAGCGCACCATCATGCCCTCGGAGCGGCCGATCCAGTTCTTCTGCATCAGCCGGACCTTTTCCGGCCAGTGATCGAGCGTATCGAGCGCGTCCAGCAGCTCCTGGGCGTAATCGGTGATCTTGAAGAACCACTGGGTCAGCTCGCGCTGTTCGACGAGCGCGCCGGAGCGCCAGCCGCGCCCCTCAATCACCTGCTCATTGGCGAGCACGGTCATGTCGACCGGGTCCCAGTTGACCTTGGATTCCCTGCGGTAGACCAGGCCCTTTTCAAGCATGTCGAGGAACAGGTGCTGCTGGCGCTGGTAATATTCGACATCGCAGGTCGCGAATTCCCGGGTCCAGTCGAGCGACAGGCCCATGGATTTCAGCTGATTGCGCATGGTGGCGATATTGTCGTAGGTCCAGTCCTTGGGATGGACCTTGTTCTGCATCGCGGCGTTTTCGGCCGGCATGCCGAAGGCGTCCCAGCCCATCGGGTGCAGCACGTTGAAGCCGCGGGCGCGCTTGTAGCGGGCCACGACATCGCCCATGGCATAGTTGCGGACATGGCCGATATGAATGCGTCCCGAGGGATAGGGAAACATTTCGAGCACGTAATAGGTCTCGCGCGGGTCGGCATTGTCGGTGACGAAGACGCTGTCGTCATTCCACCGGCTCTGCCACTCGGGTTCGACTTTACGCGGATTGTAACGTTCGGATGCCATGTCGGATTTGCTCGGTTCTTTTTCTTGGGGATTTTGGCGGTGAGCTTCACCATGAAAGCGCTTCAGCGTCAAGCAAAACGGCCCGGAAACGGGCCTTCCGCCGTTGCCTCGCCGGATGCCTTTGCCATATGGTGACGCCGCAATGGCAATGTGAGGTGTGACGATATGGGCGTGTGCGAAAATCTGGAAGAGGTGCTGGGGCGGATCAGGGCCGCCGAACACGAGGCCGAGCGCACGGGCGTCACTCTGGTCGCCGTCTCCAAGACCCATGACGCCGACGCTATCCGCCCCGCCATCGAAGCCGGCCAGCGGGTCTTCGGCGAAAACCGGGTTCAGGAAGCGCAGAAGAAATGGCCGGCGCTGAAGGAAGAGACCCCAGATATCGAATTGCATCTCATCGGGCCGCTGCAATCCAACAAGGCCGAGGACGCAGTAAAGCTTTTCGACGTGATCGAGACCGTCGATCGCGAAAAGATCGCCCGCGCGCTGGCGAAGGAGATCGCAAAGCAGGGGAGGGCGCCGCGTCTCTATGTCCAGGTCAACACCGGCAACGAGCCGCAAAAGGCCGGCATCGACCCGCGCGAAACCGAAGCCTTCCTCGCGCTCTGCCGCGACGAGCTCGGCCTCACGATCGAGGGCCTGATGTGTATCCCGCCAGCGGGTGAGAACCCTGGTCCGCATTTCGCGCTGCTGCACGATCTCGCGACCGAAAACAGCGTGCATAAGCTTTCCATGGGCATGTCCGGCGATTACGAGATCGCGATCGCCTTCGGCGCCACCAGCGTGCGCGTCGGCTCCGCAATATTCGGCGAACGGGATTATTCGAACTGACGAGCTGTCAGCCGCGCTTGAGATAGACCCGGCCGCCACCCTTCTTGCGGCCGGTGTCCTCCACGCCGGGGAATTTGCCTTTGCGCACGGCATTCAGGAATTCCCGACCGATCTTCACCTTGTCGCCGATATAAAGCCGGTTCCAGCCCTCGCCATAAAGCGCGGGAAAGTGAAACTCGCCGGGCTCGAGCCCCAGCAGCCGGTCTTTGATGTCTTCTTCGTCAAGCATGGCTTTTCTTACAATGTGCAAACGACAGTTTGAAGGTGACGCAATCGCAATAATCGCGGTTCCGTTCCGTTAGCTTCGGAAGATGCCGCGTCCACAATGCGCTGGGCCGGAGATCGGATCGCGGTCCAACAGCAGGCCTGCGCCATAAATTGCTCTGTCTCAGGGCGGTTCGCCCAGCGTTTCACGTGAAAACGTGGTGAGCATGTTCCAACCACTGCCCAAAAATTACCCTTTCGAAACAAGCATCTTGCGGCATTCGCCCAAAGTATGAGCATTCGCCCACTTGACAGAGCGCGCCATTCTGGTGAGTAATTGCCCACATCGTAAGCTATTGCTCAATTCTGAGGGAGGAACGAGTATGAAACTTCATTCGATGCTGCTCGCCGCTTGCTCGCTGGTCGCCCTGACCGGCGTAGCTTCTGCTGAGACGCTGACCATTGCCACCGTCAACAACGGCGACATGATCCGCATGCAGAAGCTCACCGACGATTTCACCAAGGATCATCCGGATATCGACCTCGAATGGGTCACGCTTGAAGAAAACGTGCTGCGCCAGAAGGTCACCACCGACATCGCCACCAAGGGCGGTCAGTATGACGTCTTGACCATCGGCAATTACGAAGTGCCGATCTGGGCCAAGCAGGACTGGCTTCTGCCGCTCACCGATCTGCCCGGCGATTATGACGCCGGCGACCTTCTGCCGGCGATCGCCGGCGGCCTGTCCGTCGATGGCACGCTTTACGCCGCGCCTTTCTACGGCGAAAGCGCCATGGTGATGTACCGCACGGATCTGGCCGAAAAGGCCGGCGTGACCATTCCGGCCGAGCCGACATGGGACGAGATCAAGGCCGCGGCCGAAGCCATGACCGACAAGGACAACGGCATTTACGGCATCTGCCTGCGCGGCAAGGCCGGCTGGGGCGAGAACATGGCCTTCCTCGGCGCCATGTCCAACTCCTACGGCGCGCGCTGGTTCGACATGGAATGGAAGCCGCAGTTCGACACCGAAGAGTGGAAGGCGACGCTGACCGACTATCTGGACATGATGAACAATTATGGTCCGCCCGGCGCGTCCTCCAACGGCTTCAACGAGAACCTGGCGCTGTTCCAGCAGGGCAAGTGCGGCATGTGGATCGACGCCACCGTCGCCGCCTCGTTCGTAACCGATCCGGATGAATCCAAGGTCGCCGATTCGGTTGGCTTTGCCCTGTTCCCGGAAAAGGGCGATCTCGGCAATCGCGGCAACTGGCTGTGGTCGTGGAACCTCGCCATTCCGGCATCCACGCAGAAGGCTGATGCGGCCAAGGCCTTCGTCGCCTGGGCGACGTCCAAGCACTACACCGATCTGGTGGCGGAGCAGGACGGCTGGCGCGCAGCACCTCCCGGCACCCGCACCTCGCTCTACGAGAACGCGGATTACAAGGAGGCGGCACCGTTCGCCGAAATGACGCTGGAATCGATCAACGCGGTCGATACCAACAAGCCTTCGGTTCAGGAGATTCCCTATACCGGCGCGCAGTTCGTCTCGATCCCGGAATTCCAGGGCATCGGCACCGCCGTCGGCCAGCAGTTCTCGGCAGCCCTTGCCGGCAACGTCTCCGCCGAACAGGCCCTCAACAACGCGCAGCAGCTCACCCAGCGCGAAATGATGAAGGCCGGCTACATCAAGTAACCTTCCTCCGCGGGGCGGCCGGACTCAAGGGTCCGGTCGCCTTCGGAGTTCAAGCCGACATGATGACGGCCGCCGCGCATGAAGTGACGGCGGCCAATCCGGTTTTGGCGCACCGATGAATGGCCTTTCCCGGCCGGACAGAGCAGGATGCGCAACGAACGGGATCGAGGCGCTCGAGGGCGGCCTGACGATCCACTTTGCGGGGGAAACACCGAAATGGCGACGACCCATACCAAAAATGCGGCGCGGCTGATGATGGCGCCCTCGGTCATTCTGCTCTTGTTGTGGATGATCATACCGCTGTCGATGACGATCTACTTCTCGTTCCTGCGCTACAATCTTCTGATGCCGGGCACGGAAAGCTTCGCCGGCTTCATGAATTACCGGTTCTTCCTGACGGACCCGGCCTTCTTCCAGGCCATCGGCAATACGTTGATGCTGGTGGGCGGCGTTCTGATTGCCACCGTTGTCGGCGGCATCGCGCTGGCGCTTCTGCTCGATCAGCCGATCTTCGGACAAGGCATCGTGCGCATTCTGGTGATCGCGCCGTTCTTCGTCATGCCCACCGTTTCGGCGCTGGTGTGGAAGAACATGCTGATGAATCCGGTGAACGGGTTGTTCGCCTCGCTGGCGCGGTTCCTGGGCATTCAGCCGGTCGACTTTCTATCGTCGATCCCGCTGATGTCGATCGGGCTGATCGTCACATGGCAATGGCTGCCCTTCGCCACGCTGATCCTGCTGACGGCGCTTCAGTCGCTGTCGGAGGAGCAGAAGGAAGCCTCCGAGATGGACGGGGCCAATGCCTGGAACCGTCTGATCTACATCATCCTGCCGCATATGGCGCGCGCCATCACCGTGGTCGTGCTGATCGAGACGATCTTCCTGCTTTCGATCTTCGCCGAAATTCTGGTCACCACCAATGGCGGCCCCGGCACGGAAAGCACCAACCTCACCTACCTCGTCTACATGCAGGCACTGCTGCAGTTCGACGTGGGCGGTGCGTCCGCCGGCGGTATCATCGCCGTCATTCTCGCCAATATCGTTGCGATCTTCCTGGTTCGCATGATCGGCAAAAATCTGGAGGACTGACGATGGCACGCCAGGTAACAACGCAGAAGAAAGTCGCCTTCACCGCATTGGCGTGGCTGATCGCGTTCCTGATCTTCTTCCCGATCCTGTGGACCTTTCTGACCAGCTTCAAGACCGAGGGCGAGGCCGTCGCCTCCCCGCCCTCCTTCCTGTTCTTCCACTGGACGCTGGAAAACTATGTCGAGGTGCAGGCGCGCTCGAACTATTTCCACCACTTCTGGAATTCGGTGGCAATCTCGCTGGGTTCCACGGTGATCGGCCTCCTGATCTCGGTGCCGGCCGCCTGGGCGATGGCATTCTCGCCGACGCCGCGCACCAAGGACGTGCTGCTCTGGATGCTCTCCACCAAGATGCTTCCGGCGGTCGGCGTGCTGGTGCCGATCTACATCATCTTCCGCGATCTCGGCCTGCTCGACACCCGCACCGGCCTGATCGTGGTGATGATGCTGATCAACCTGCCGATCATGGTGTGGATGCTCTACACCTATTTCAAGGAAATCCCGGGCGAGATTCTCGAAGCCGCCCGGATGGATGGGGCAACGCTCGGCAAGGAGCTCATCTACGTGCTGACGCCGATGGCGATCCCGGGCATTGCCTCCACCCTTCTTCTCAACATCATCCTTGCCTGGAACGAAGCGTTCTGGACGCTGAACCTGACGGCCTCGAAAGCGGCGCCGCTGACAGCCTTCATCGCTTCCTATTCGAGCCCGGAAGGCCTGTTCTACGCCAAGCTTTCCGCAGCCTCGACCATGGCGATTGCGCCGATCATCATTCTCGGCTGGTTTTCGCAGAAGCAGCTCGTGCGCGGGCTCACCTTCGGCGCGGTTAAATAAGGACAGGACCAATGGGCAGCATCAGACTTGAAAAAGTTTCCAAGCATTTCGGCGAGCACGCGGTCATCCCTTCGATCGACCTCGAAATCAACGAGGGTGAGTTCGTCGTCTTCGTCGGCCCGTCGGGCTGCGGCAAATCCACGCTTCTGCGGCTGATCGCCGGACTGGAGGACGTCACCTCCGGCCGCATCCTGATCGACGGCGAGGACGCCACGGACAAGCCGCCGGCAAAGCGCGGGCTCGCCATGGTGTTCCAGTCCTATGCGCTTTATCCGCATATGAGCGTGCGCAACAATATCGGCTTTCCGCTGAAGATGGCCGATGTCGACAAGGCCGAGATCGACCGCAAGGTCGAGGACGCGGCCAAGATCCTGAACCTCACCGACTATCTCGACCGCAAGCCGCGCGCGCTTTCCGGCGGCCAGCGCCAGCGCGTGGCGATCGGCCGCGCGATCGTGCGCAATCCGGAATGCTTCCTGTTCGACGAACCGCTGTCGAACCTCGATGCGGCGCTCCGCGTCAATATGCGCCTCGAGATCACCGAACTGCACCAGCAGCTCGATGCCACTTCGATCTACGTGACCCATGACCAGGTCGAGGCCATGACCATGGCAGATAAGATCGTGGTGCTCAGAGCCGGCAATATCGAACAGGTCGGCTCGCCGCTGGAGCTTTACCGCAAGCCCGCCAATCTGTTCGTCGCCGGCTTTATCGGCTCGCCGAAGATGAACTTTGTCACTGGCAAGGATGCGGAAGGCTACAACGCCCACACGATCGGCGTCCGGCCAGAGCACCTGACGCTGTCGACCGAGAGCGGCACCTGGCAGGGCAAGGTCGTGGTCGCCGAGCATCTGGGCTCCGACACCTTCCTGCATATCGATGTCGACGGCATCGGCCAGCTCACCGCCCGCGCCAATGGCGACTTCCCGGTGCGCCACGGCGACGTCGTCTATGTCACTCCCGATGCCGAGCGGATCTACCGCTTCGACGACAAGGGGCTGGCGCTCTAGTCGGCGGGACGCGCAGTAAAAACGGCGGGCGCCACCGGCTGCGCCCGCCCCGGAATGCGAAGATCGGACAGGACAATGACCAAGGCACTTTCTCTCGACACTCTCAAGGACCACGCCGACAAGGCGGCCGTGCCGACCTATGCGCGCGACGATCTTTCGCCGGGCATTGTTCATTTCGGCGTCGGCAATTTTCACCGCGCCCATCAGGCGGTTTATCTGCACGAGCTTTTCAACAAGGGCAGCGATCACGACTGGGCGATCATCGGCGCCGGGGTGATGCCGGGCGACGCGAAGATGCGCGACGTGCTGAAGGGCCAGGATTTCCTGACCACGGTGGTCGACCAGGAAGCCCATGCCAGCAGCGCCACCATCACCGGCGCGATGATCGACATGATCGCGCCGCCGGATTTTGACGCGATGATCGAGAAGCTCGCCGATCCGGCGATCCGGATCGTGTCGCTGACGGTGACCGAGGGCGGCTATTTCATCGATCCGGCAACCGGCAAGTTCGACCCCAAACATCCGGCAATCGTGGCCGACGGCAACAACCCGGATCAGCCGAAGACCGCGTTCGGCCTGATCATCGCCGGGCTGAAGAAGCGCCGCGCGGCCGGCCTTCCGGCATTTACCGTGATGTGCTGCGACAACATTCCCCATAACGGCGCGGTCACCAAGGCCACGGTGTCCGGCCTTGCCGAACTCTCCGATCCGGATTTCGCCGGCTGGATCCGGCAAAACGTCGCCTTCCCCAACGCCATGGTCGACCGCATCACGCCGGCCACCGGCGAGCGCGAGCGCAAGATCGCGGCGGAAGAATACGGCATCGCCGACAACTGGCCGGTGTTCTGCGAGGAGTTCCGGCAGTGGGTGCTGGAGGATGATTTCCCGCTCGGCCGTCCCGCGCTGGAAGAGGTCGGCGTCACCTTCGTGGACGATGTCAGCCCCTACGAGATCATGAAGCTCAGGATCCTGAACGGCGGCCACGCCGCGATCGCCTATCCGGGCGAACTGCTCGACATCCACTTCGTCCACGAGGCGATGGAAAACGAGCTGATCGCCGCCTTCCTGGAAAAGCTCGAAAAGGACGAGATCATCCCGATCGTGCCGCCGGTGCCTGATACCGATCTTACCGACTATTACGAGTTGATCGCCCGGCGCTTCGCCAACCCCAAGATCGGCGACACGATTGAGCGGCTGGCGCTCGACGGCTCCAACCGCCAGCCGAAATTCATCCTGCCCTCCACTGCCGTTCGGCTGGAGAAGGGCCTCGACGTCATCGGCCTGGCGCTGGTCTCGGCGCTGTGGTGCCGCTATTTCGAAGGGACATCGGACAGCGGCCGCAAGATCAAGTTCAACGACGAGGCCGCCGACCGGCTCCATGCCGCAGCACTTGCCTCCCGAGAAAAGCCGACCCGTTTCCTCGAAGAGCGTGACATTTTCGGCGCCGTTGCCGATAATCCGCAATTCGTGAAGCGGTTTTCCGGCGCGCTCGAAAGCCTGCGCAAACACGGCACGGCCAAAACCCTGAAACGCTATATCGACGGCGATCTGGAGTAACGCCGCAACCAGGAGCCTCATGCCCGCAAAGCCGCTCATCATTTTCGATTGCGACGGGGTGCTGGTCGACAGCGAACCGATTTCGCTCGCGGTCTTAAGGGAGGCGCTCGCCACCGAGGGCATCAGCGTCTGCGATGAGGATGCGCGGCGGCTTTTTCTCGGCCGCTCGCTCGCCACCATGCTTGCGATCGTCAAGGACGACTATGGCGCGACGCTTGGCGACGGGTTTCTGGAGCGGCTGCGGCGCGAGCTCTATGCCCGGTTCCGCGCCGAACTGAAGCCGACAAATGGCATTGCGGCGGCCTGGGCCGAGCTGCAGGCGACGGGTTACGATTTTTGTGTCGCCTCCAGCTCCCAGCCCGAGCGCATCCGGCTTTCGCTTGAGATCGCGGGCCTTCTGCCCCGGTTCGAACCGCCGATCTTCTCCGCCTCGATGGTGGAAAACGGCAAGCCCGCGCCCGATCTCTTCCTCTTCGCCGCCGGCCGGATGGATCGGCCGCCGCAGGAATGCCTGGTGATCGAGGACAGCGCGGCGGGCATTGCCGCGGCGAAGGCGGCGGGCATGCGGGTTTTCGCCTATCTCGGCGCCACCCATGCGCGTTCTGCCGACTACCGCGCGCAGATTGCGGCGCTTCACCCCGACCTAATGTTTGACGCCATGGACAATCTCGTCCAACGTGCGGCAAAAGTCTGACAGGAAATCAAGGGTGGGAGCGACCGGGATGCGCGATCATGTGATTGCGGTCGATGTCGGCACGGCAAGCGTCAGGGCCGCCGTGTTCGACGCTGCCGGCGCGATGCTTGCCCGCGCGGCCACTCCGCTGCGCCTGAAGCGCCCGGCGCCTCGGCGCGGCGAATATTCTTCCGAAGACATCTGGCAGGCCACGGCGGAGGCCGTGAAGGCGGCCCGCGCGGCAGCCGATATCGCGCCGGAGCGGATCGCGGGCCTTGCCTTTGGCGCCACCTGCTCGCTTGTGCTTCGGGACCGGAACGGCAACCCGCTTGTGCTTTCCGAGGACGAGACCGGCGCATTCGACACCATTGCCTGGTTCGATCACCGCGCCGCTGCCGAAGCGGCTGAGCTCAGCGGTTTCGACCATGAGGCCGTGCTTCATTCCGGCGGTTCGGTCTCGCCGGAAATGCAGGTGCCGAAGCTCGCATGGCTGAAGCGCAACCGGCCGGAGCTGTGGGACCGGGCCGGCGGCATCTTCGATCTCGCCGACTATCTCACCTTCCGCGCCACCGGCAGCGATCGTCGCTCGCTCTCCACGCTTTCGGCCAAATGGTTCTATCGCGGCGACCACGTCCTTCCCTGGCCGCTCGGTCTTCTGGAAAAGGCCGATCTCACCGATCTGCGCGACAAGGCGGCAATCCCGGACGTCATTCTGGTGCCGGGCGATGCCGCGGGCCGGCTGACGGCGGCGGCGGCGCGTGATCTCGGTCTGGATGGCGAAGTGGTGGTCGCAGCCGGCCTGATCGACGCCTATGCCGGCGCGCTCGGCGCGCTGCCGCCGCCGGACCTGAAAACCGATGGCGAGCTGGCACTCATTGGCGGCACGTCGAGCTGCATCGTCGGCTATGAAAGCCGGCCCGTCTTCGCGCCAAGCCTTTGGGGACCCTATTTTTCCGCGCTCTATCCCGCGCGTTGGTTGTTCGAGGCGGGCCAGTCGGCCACCGGTGGCCTGCTCAACCACCTGCTGGAGGTCCACAGCGCGGGCGGCACCGCCACCGAGGAACAGCACGGAAGGGTGATTGCCCGGATCGAGGAAATGCTGCAAAAGCGCGGCCCGGGCTTTGCCGACGGGCTCGATATCCTGCCGGATTTTCACGGCAGCCGCTCTCCCTTTGCCGACGCCTCGATGACCGGCATGGTGGCGGGGCTGACGCTCGACGGCAGTTTCGACGGGCTCTGCCGGCTCTATTGGCGCGCTTCGGTGGCGATCGCCCTGTCGCTCCGCCAAATCCTTGCCCTTTTGTCCGATAACAGCATCGCCGCAACGCGCCTGCATCTCGCCGGCGGCCACCGGCGCAACCCGCTGCTCACCCGACTTTACGCCGATGCCACCGGCCTGCCGGTTCTGGTCTCGCCAACCGAGGACGTCGTCCTGCTGGGTTCTGCCATCCACGCCGCAACCGCCGCCGGCCTCGCCCCCGATCTCGGAGCGGCCGCGCGCGCCATGCAGGCGAGGCCGGCGGAAATCGCACCCGATCCCACGCTGGCGGATTACTATGCCCGCCAGTATCGCCGGCTGGAAATCCTGCAGGCTTGTCGCGACGAGCTCAAGGCCCTCGCATAAACGGCGACAGAAAGACATAAACAAACCTTTATGTCTTTCTTGCCAGCTTTCGCCAAGGCTGATAGGTACGGAACAGATGAACAGGCAAATTGCGGGTGCCGGTTGCGCTCGTCCTGCCGAACTGTTTCCGGAGTTTCAGATGAGCACCACAAACGACTATCTCGTCGCCGATATCGCGCTGGCCGATTATGGCCGCAAGGAAATCGACATTGCCGAAACCGAAATGCCGGGCCTGATGGCCGCGCGCGCCGAATTCGGCGACAGCCAGCCGCTGAAGGGCGCGCGCATTTCCGGCTCGCTGCACATGACGATCCAGACCGCCGTGCTGATCGAGACGCTGACGGCGCTCGGCGCCGAGGTCCGCTGGGCCTCCTGCAATATCTTCTCGACCCAGGACCATGCCGCCGCCGCGATCGCCGCCGCCGGCATTCCGGTCTATGCCGTCAAGGGCGAGACGCTTGCCGAGTACTGGTCCTATACCGACCAGATCTTCCAGTGGGCCGATGGCGGCCAGTCGAACATGATCCTCGATGATGGCGGCGACGCCACCATGTATATCCTGATCGGCGCGCGCGCCGAGGCCGGCGAGGACGTGCTGTCCAAGCCAGGCTCCGAGGAAGAGGAAGTGCTGTTCGCGCAGATCAGGAAGCGCATGGAAGCCTCGCCCGGCTTCTTCACCAAACAGCGCGAGGCGCTTCTCGGCGTTACCGAGGAAACCACCACCGGCGTCAACCGGCTCTACCAGCTTGCCAAGAAAGGCCAGCTTCCCTTCCCGGCGATCAACGTCAACGACTCGGTCACCAAGTCGAAATTCGACAACAAGTATGGCTGCAAGGAATCGCTGGTTGATGGTATCCGCCGCGCCACCGACGTGATGATGGCCGGCAAGGTCGCTGTCGTCTGCGGCTATGGCGATGTCGGCAAAGGCTCCGCCGCCTCGCTTTCGGGCGCCGGCGCACGGGTGAAGGTGACGGAAGCCGACCCGATCTGCGCCTTGCAGGCGGCGATGGACGGCTATGAGGTCGTGCTTCTGGAAGACGTGGTCGCGAGTGCCGATATCTTCGTCACCACCACCGGCAACAAGGACATCATCCGCATCGAGCATATGCGCGAGATGAAGGATATGGCGATCATCGGCAATATCGGCCATTTCGATAACGAGATCCAGATTTCCTCGCTGCGCAACTACACCTGGACCAATGTGAAGCCCCAGGTCGACATGATTTCCTTCCCCGATGGCAAGCGCATTCTGCTGCTTTCGGAAGGCCGTCTGCTGAACCTCGGCAACGCCACCGGCCACCCTTCCTTCGTGATGTCGGCGTCGTTCACCAACCAGGTGCTGGCCCAGATGGAAATCTTCCAGAACCACGACAAGTACGAGAACACGGTCCACGTCCTGCCGAAGCATCTCGACGAAAAGGTCGCGCGCCTCCATCTCGACAAGCTCGGCGCCAAGCTGACGGTGCTTTCGGAAGAACAGGCCGCCTATATCGGCGTCACCCCGGAAGGCCCGTTCAAGCCGGAACATTATCGTTACTGAGGCCATTTGCGGGACCACCGTCAGACGGCGGCTTGCGAACGTCACAAAAAAGGAAAGGCGGCCCCGCTTGGGAGCCGCCTTTTTTTAATCAGAATCTCGATTTTCTCGGGTCACCCTCGGGTCGAGCCCGAGCATGACTCATGAGAGCGTGGCGTAGCGCGAAGGACACGAGAGCGTCGGGAATGTGGCGCCGAGCGCGTTTGCCGTCGGCGCCCTTCCAGCCCACTCAGCCTTCGAGCACAACAACCTTGGTGCGCTTGTCGGGGTCGACGCGGGCGTAGAGGTCGATGATGTCCTGGTTGATCATGCGGATGCAGCCCGACGACACGGCCTGGCCGATCGAGGTCCAGTCCGGGTTGCCGTGGATGCGGAACAGCGTGTCATTGCCGTTCCTGTAAAGATAAAGCGCGCGGGCGCCGAGCGGGTTCATGATGCCGGCATCCATGCCGCCGGCATATTCCTTCAGCTCCGGCTGGCGCTTGATCATGGCCTGCGGCGGATACCAGGTCGGCCATTCGGCGCGGCGGCCGATATAGGCCTCGCCCGACCAGCGGAAACCGTCGCGGCCGACGCCGATGCCGTAGCGCACGGCCTTGCCGTCTTCCAGCACCAGATAAAGCAGCCGCTCCTTGGTATCGACGATGATCGTGCCAGGGGCTTCATCCGTTTCGTAATTGATGATCTGGCGGCGATACTTGTCGTCGACCTGCGTGATCGGCACACGCGGCAGGTCCACGCCATTGTCATTCGTGGCCGCATAGGCGGAAATCGGCGCCATCGTCGTCGACGAACTGTTGGTGGTGGTGCAGCCGGCGGCGGCGAGCAGGCTCGTCAGCGAGAGTGCCAGAAAAAGGGATCGAATGTGCATGGACGGTCTCACGGCGTGGAACAAAAGGTGATAATGGTCAATTGATAGAAGCTTATGGTTAACATTTGATTGCAACACAAGCTCTGGCGTGGATCGGAGGTTTGGATCGCGCCCCGAGGGCGCGGAGCTGTTGTGAAAATGCATCGCATGAAAGGAAGTTCCATGGCGATTGTCGATCTGCATGGAAAAAACCCGACGGCGGACGGCCGCCAGTCGGACCGCGCCATCATGGTCCGCCGCGGCGTCCAGCAGCTGTTAAAGCATATGCGCATTTCCGCGATCGCCGAGATGACGCTTCGAAGCGGACGCCGGGCCGATCTGATCTGTCTTTCGGAAAAGGGCGAGATCTGGATCATCGAGATCAAGACCTCGATCGAGGATTTCCGCGTCGACCGGAAATGGCCGGAATATCGCGATTTTTGCGACCGGCTGTTCTTCGCCACCCATGCCGATGTGCCGCTCGACATCTTCCCCGAGGAGTGCGGCCTGCTGCTCGCCGACCGTTACGGCGCCGAGATGATCCGCCCCGCCCCCGAACACAAGCTTGCAGCGGCAAGGCGCAAGGTGCTGACGCTTGCCTTCGCCCGCAACGCCGCCGACCGGCTGACCTTCGCCGAGCTGGCGCTGGAGAAGCTCGAAGCTGAGGGCGTGGACGTTCGGATTTAAAGCGGCGGCGTGCCGTTTTCGGCGAGCGCATTGCCGGCGAAATAGAGCGAGCCGCCGATCAGGATGCGCGGCGGCGGCTGATCGGCGCGCGCGCGCATGCAGATCGCGGCCAGCGCCTCGCCGATCGAGGAGACCGGCTCGGCCGAAAGGCCGGCATCGGCCGCCGATGAAGCCAGCGCGACCGGATCGATGAACGCCTCGGTGCCCTTGATCGGGGCGCAGTAGACATAGGTTGCAAGCCCCGCGAAATGTTCGAAGAAGCCGAACGGGTCCTTGGTGTTGATCATGCCGATCACCAGATAGAGCGGACGCGGATCGCGTTCCTCGAACCCCGCCAGCGCCTCGGCGATCACCTCGCCGGCGCCGGGGTTGTGGCCGCCGTCAAGCCAGATTTCGGAGCCCGCGGGCGTCGCCGTCACCAGATCGCCTTTCGTCAGCCGCTGCAGACGCGCCGGCCAGAACACCGCGCTCATGGCGGTTTCGACGGCCTTGTCGTCCAGCGGGAAACCGGCGGCCTTGACCGCCGAGATCGCGGCGGCGGCATTGGCATATTGATGCCGGCCCGGGAGCGCCGGCAGCGGCAGGTCCATCAGCCCGTCGCCATCCTGATAGACCAGCCGGCCATGCTCCTCATGGGCGGAGAAATCCTGGCCATAGACATGCAGCGGACAGCCAAGACGGTCGGCGCTGGCGATCAGCACCTCTTCCGCCGCCTCATATTCCTGCTGGCCGATCACCACCGGCACGCCGGGCTTCATGATGCCCGCCTTCTCGGCCGCGATCAGCTCCACCCGGTCGCCGAGATAGGCCTGATGATCGAGCGAAATCGGCATGACCACGGAAACGGCCGGCTTGTCGATGATATTGGTGGCGTCGTAGCGTCCGCCCAGCCCAACTTCCAGGATCACCACATCGGCCGGAATTTCGGCAAACAGCACGAAGGCCGCCGCCGTCAGCATTTCGAACACGGTGGCTTTCGCGCCCTCATTCGCTGCTTCGACCCGACGCAGCGTCTCCGCCAGCAGCGTGTCGTCGACATAGCCGCTCGCCCCGCCCGGCCCACCGATACGGAACCGCTCGTGCCAGCGCACCAGATGCGGCGAGGAATGGACATGGACGGAAAGGCCGGATGCCTCCAAGAGCGCGCGGCAGAAAGCGGTGGTCGAGCCCTTGCCGTTGGTGCCGGCGATATGGATCACCGGCGGCAGGGAAAGATGCGGATTGCCTAGCTTTTCGAGAAGCACCCGGATGCGATCCAGCGACAGATCGAAGCCCTTGGGATGCAGCTGCATCAGGTGCTCGATCACGCGCTCGGCGGCGCCGAATGAGGGGTTATCCATGATTGATCCGATTCTGCGGGCCTATCCCGCCCGTGGCGTTCGCGCGCCCTTATCATCCGCCGGAGGTGGCCGATTGGGAAGACCGCCGCCGCCTTGGGCCGCACGGGGTCTTCTCCGCCTTTCTCAGCCCTGCTGCGCCGGTGCTTCCTCTGCCGGAAGCGCCGGTGCGGCTTCCGCCTGCGAAGCATGCGGCCCCTCCAGAAGCCCGTGCGGCGGCGTTGCCGGCGCGCCGGTCATGATCTTCAAAAGCCGGGCCAGCGTTTCGGGCAGGTCATGGCGCTTGACCACCATGTCGACCATCCCATGCTCCAGCAGATATTCTGCGGTCTGGAACCCGTCAGGCAACTGTTCGCGGATGGTCTGCTCGATCACGCGGCGGCCGGCAAAGCCGATCTCGGCGCCGGGTTCGGCGATATGCAGGTCACCGAGCATGGCGTAGGAGGCGGAAACGCCGCCGGTGGTCGGGTTGGTCAGCACCACCACATAGGGCAGGCCGGCATCGCGCATCATCTCGATCATCACGGTCACGCGCGGCATCTGCATTAGCGACAGGATGCCCTCCTGCATGCGCGCGCCGCCGGAGGCCGGGAAGATCACCAGCGGGCATTTTTCATCGAGCGCGCGCTGGAAGGCCTGGATGATCGCCTCGCCGGCGGCCATGCCGAGCGAGCCGCCCATGAACTTGAATTCCTGCACCACGGCAACGAGCTTCAGCCCCTCGAGCGTGCCCAGACCGGCGAGGATCGTGTCTTCCTGATCGGTCTTCGCCCGGTTTTCCTTCAGCCGGTCGAGATATTTCTTGGAGTCGCGGAATTTCAGCGGGTCCTGCGCCACCTTGGGCTGCGGCAGGTCCTCATAGGCGCCGTTATCGAACAGATCGGCGAGGCGGGCACGCGCGGGCATCTTCATGTGATAGCCGGAAGACGGGATCACCCACTTGTTTTCTTCCAGATCGGTATGAAACACCATGGCCCCGGTTTCGGGGCATTTGATCCACAGATTCTCGGGCACCTCGCGGCGGCCGAACATGGAGTTGATCCGCGGCCGCACGTAATTGGTAATCCAGTTCACCACATGAACCTCCTGAATTTCTTTGCCTGCCGTGTGCCAGATTTACTCGGCGGCTGCAAGGCGCGCGTCCCTGACGCCGCTTGAAAGGCCCTTCACGAAAGTCGAAACCGCGTCGACCGTGTCCTTGCCGGCCTTGCCGTCGGCCGTCAGGCTGCCGGCGATCTGGTTCACCAGCGCCGTGCCGACCACCACGCCATCGGCGGCAGCCCCGATCAGGCGGGCATGCTCGGCGGTCTTGACGCCGAAGCCGACGCAGACCGGCAGATCGGTATGCGCCTTGATGCGCGAGACCGCCTCGCCGACCTTTGACGGATCGGGCAGCGCCGAGCCGGTGATCCCGTTCATCGAGACATAATAGACGAAGCCGGACGTGTTTTTCAAAACCGCCGGCAGACGCTTGCCGTCCGTGGTCGGCGTCGCCAGCCGGATGAAGTTCAGTCCTGCTGCAAGCGCCGGAATGCAGAGCTCGTTGTCCATTTCCGGCGGCAGGTCGACGATGATCAGCCCGTCAATGCCGGAATCCAGCGCATCGGCAATGAACTTCTCCACGCCATAGATGTAGATCGGGTTGTAGTAGCCCATCATCACGATCGGCGTATCGGCATCGCTCTTGCGGAATTCCCGCGCCAACTCAAGGGTCTTCGCCAGCGTCTGGCCGCCCTTCAGCGCCCGCAAGCCTGCCATCTGGATCGACGGGCCATCGGCCATCGGATCGGAAAACGGCATGCCGAGCTCGATCACGTCCGCGCCCGCCTTCGGCAGCGCCTTCATGATCTCAAGCGAGGTATCGAAATCCGGATCGCCGCCCATGAAATAGGTGATCAGCGCCGGCCGGCCCTCAGCCTTCAGCGCGGCAAAGCGTTTTTCCATACGTTCGGTCATAAGGGCATTCCTAGTTCAATGAGAGTAAATTCTGGATTTTGTCCTGGAAGGTGATCCACGCGCCCAAGAGCGCCATAGCTGAAATAACAGCTGTGACTATAAAACCTTTGGAAGCTAGGTGATTTATCTTTTCCTCAATGCGAATGACGCGATCGCGGATATCACGGGCATCTTTCCTCGTCTCGGTTAGGCTGCGATCTATGTTTTCGACATTGGCTTCTAGTTTTGCAACACGCCCTTCCATGTCTGATCCTCCGCCTGAACCCGAGCCGGCCAGTTTCAGTTGTTCAACTTCTCGCTTGAGCTCATCAAAGTCTGCCTTGCCACCCCTAATAGCCGAGAAAGCCGATTTACTTGGCTCACGCATCAGACTTGTCCATATCCTTCAAGATATTTTTGAGAAGGTCCTTGAGTTGATCCCTGTTGTCTTCAAGGTTCCGCAGAACGGCATCAATTTCCTCAGTTGGCTTTCTTCCGGAGGCAATCGCTAGCAGCACGGCAAACAACCTCATATCTGTACTCGTCTGGTTTACCAAAAGGCCGATCAATCGGATTTGGCTCTCAGGAGACAAGCTGAAGTCCTTGTCGACATTTCCTTGCTCCACGGTTTCCCAAAGCGAATCGAGGACATCATCCAGCTTCATGTCGGAATCAATATTCATTCTCAACTCCACGCTTTCACTGGCGCCAGCCAAAAAGTCGCCGGCATAGGCCGCCTAAAGCATCCTACTCCGTTTCTCCGTCCGACCACGCGCTGATCGCGGTCACCAGCGACTTGTGGACGGACTTCATGTTCATCACGAGGCTGTCGATCTCGGCGGAGGCATTGCCGCCCGCGGCGAGCGCGTTCAGCGCGGAGACCAGTTCGATGTTGAACAGGTTCTGATGCGCCAGCGCCTTAATCACAGCGGCGCGCACCTCGTTGTCGCCGCTGTCCTCCTCCTCGATGATCTCGAACAGCGCTTCCGCCAATTCCGACATTTCCTCGATCATCTCCCCCCTGCTCATATGCTTACATCTCCATGCCGAGAATCTTGCCCACCGTATGCACGTCCTTGTCGCCGCGGCCGGAAAGATTGGCGAGGATGATCTCGTCCTTGCCCATCTTCGGTGCGCGCTTCATGATTTCGGCAATCGCGTGGCTCGCTTCAAGCGCGGGGATGATGCCCTCAAGCCTTGTCATGAGCTGGAAAGCTTCCAGCGCCTCGTCATCCATGATCGGCACATAGTTCACGCGGCCGATATCGTTCAGCCAGGAATGTTCCGGCCCGATGCCGGGATAATCGAGGCCGGCGGAGACCGAATGACCTTCCTTGATCTGGCCGTCGCCATCCTGCAGCAGATAGGTGCGGTTGCCGTGAAGCACGCCGGGCGCGCCGGCGGTGATCGAGGCGCAATGCTCCTCGCCCGAAAGCCCCTTGCCGCCCGCCTCGACACCGACGATCTTGACGCCCGGATCATCGAGGAAGGGGTGGAAGATGCCGATCGCGTTCGAGCCGCCGCCGACGGCTGCGATGACGAGATCCGGCAGCCGGCCCTCGGCCTCCATGATCTGCTCGCGCGCTTCCGTGCCGATCACCGCCTGGAAATCGCGCACCATTTCCGGATAAGGGTGCGGGCCTGCCGCCGTGCCGATCAGGTAATAGGTGTCCTCGACATTGGTGACCCAGTCACGCAACGCCTCGTTCATCGCGTCCTTCAGCGTGCCGTGGCCGGCCGTCACCGGCTTCACCCCGGCGCCCAAAAGCTGCATGCGGAACACGTTCGGCGCCTGCCGCTCGACATCGGTGGCACCCATATAGACCACGCAGGGCAGGCCGAAGCGGGCGGCGACGGTGGCGGACGCCACGCCGTGCTGGCCGGCGCCGGTCTCGGCGATGATCCGCGTCTTGCCCATGCGCTTGGCAAGCAGGATCTGGCCGATGCAGTTGTTGATCTTGTGCGAACCGGTGTGGTTCAGTTCCTCGCGCTTGAAATAGATCTTCGCGCCGCCAAGGTGTTCGGTCAGGCGTTCGGCGTAATAGATCGGGCTCGGCCGGCCGATATAATGCTTGCCGAGCGATTTCAGCTCCGCCTGGAATTCCGGATCGGTCTTCGCCTTTTCCCACTCGGCCTCAAGGTCGAGGATCAGCGGCATCAGCGTCTCGGCGACGAAACGGCCGCCGAAAATGCCGAACAGACCGGTCTCGTCGGGTCCGGATTTGAAGGAATTCAGCTTCGGGGTCTCGTTCACGGTCATTCTCCATCAGGCCGTTGCATGGGCAGCGTCAACGGCATCAAAAAAGGCATCAATCCGGGCGGCATCCTTCACGCC
The DNA here is from genome assembly GCF_053484255.1 of Martelella sp. FLE1502. Lineage (NCBI taxonomy): Bacteria > Pseudomonadati > Pseudomonadota > Alphaproteobacteria > Hyphomicrobiales > Aurantimonadaceae > Martelella > Martelella sp. FLE1502. The sequence continues at coordinate 46,899 of NZ_JBAKFQ010000006.1, read as the reverse complement.
GGGCGCGCTTTCCACGCCCGAGGAAACATCAAGCCCCTGCGCCCCGGTTTCATGAAGCGCGGCGGCGACATTTTCCGCCGAAAGACCGCCCGACAGAAAATAAGGGATAGTCGGGCGCCAGCCGGCAAGCAAGCGCCAATCGAAGGTCACGCCATTTCCACCCGGAAGCGTGGCGTTGGCCGGCGGCTTTGCGTCAAAAAGCAGGTGATCTGCGACACCCATATATTCATCGACCCGGGCAAGGTCCTCAGGCGCGCGCAGCGAAAACGCCTTGATCACCGGCAGGCCGAACAGCGCCTTGATGGTCACCACCCGGTCGGGCGTCTCGTGGCCGTGGAGCTGCAGCATGTCGGGCCGGGCAGCGTAGACGATCTCTTCCAGCAGCTCGTTGTCGGCATCGACCGAAACGGCGACGGTTTTGGCGCGACCACGGACATGGTTGATCAGGCCGCCCGCGACATCTGGCTCGACATAGCGCGGGCTCTTCTCAAAGAAGATGAAACCGACATGGCTAGCGCCGCGACGGATGACGTGATCAATCGTGTCTTCGCTGCTGAGCCCGCAGATCTTGATGGCCGGACGTTTCATGGTCTGTCCTTAACATATCGCGAAAAACTTCGCGAGTTCTATACGGTGGGAGGATCGAAGCGGATCGCATGGAGGAAAGACCCTTCGGCCTTCAGCCAGCGGCGCGCCTCCGGGGTTCTCGGGCACAGTTTTTCGCAGAGCGCCCAGAAGCGCGGGCCGTGGTTCATTTCGCTGAGATGGGCCACCTCGTGCGCGGCGAGATAATCCACGACAAACAGCGGCGCCATCGCGATCCGCCAGGAAAAATTGAGATTGCCGGCCGAAGAACACGAACCCCAGCGCGATTTCGTGTCCTTGAAGCTGATCGCAGCGAAACGCTTGCCGCTTGCCTCCGCGTGGTGTCGCACCCGTTCGGTGATCTCACGCTTCGCCTCCTTCTTCAAATAGTCGCTGGCGCGCCGGCCAATGCTGGCGGCGGGGCCGGAGACCATGAGAACCGGCGCACCGTCCTCCATGCGGGCCTCGGTCAGCCCGCGCAGATTGCCGCTGTGGCGGATGGTGTGGGCGACGCCAAAAACCGGGAGCGACGCCCCGTCGCCGATTGTCGTGTCGCGACCCTCGAACCGTCCGATCCTGTCGATCAGCCAGTCGTGATGGCGGCGCAGGAAGCCATCGACCTGATGGCGCGCCAGCCCCGGCGGCACGGTCAGGCTCACCGCATGCCCGCCCGGCTCGATCTTCAGCGTCATCCGCCGCGCGCGCGCATTGGTTTTGACGTTGAGCGGCAGCACCCTTCCGCCGATGTCGATTGTCCTGGCGTTCATTCCGTGTCTCTTCGGCCCCTTCGGCCTTCCTATACCGGGTTCCGACCCCGACAGGCCACAAAAAAGGCACCGCCCGGGGGATATGGGCGATGCCGAAAGGGTGGCTGCCGCGCCAGAAGGCGCGGCGCATTGCGTCAGTCCTGCGATGTGCCGCCGAAATTACCGCCGCGCTCGCGCATAAAACGGTCGAATTCCTCGCGGTCGCGAGCCTTTCTCAGCTCGTCGGTGTAGCGGTCGAATTCGGCGCGCATTTCATCGAGCTTGCGGCGCTCGGCCTCGATCCGCTCCATCTCGCTGCGACGCCATTCATCGAAGGCGGCATTGCCGGTGGAGGCCATCGGCTCGGCGGCCTGGCGCATGTTGCGCTTGCAGGAACCGAACGCCCGTTCGGCGGAACGCTTCCATTCGCCGCGCGACATGTTCAGACGATCGCCCCAGATAATATAGGCAAGCATCACCAGTCCAAGCGGCCAGAACACGACAAAACCGATCACCATCAGGGCAATCGTAAGTGGCGTCCACGCCGGACGCAGTAACGCAGTCTCGTTCATCTCGGTTTTTCCTCGTTTCGTCTCGGCGATCGACCGCCGATATTTCCGATATGGAAATGGCGGCATGCCGCTTCAAGAGAAAATCGGCACGAATCGAACGAATTTGGGAGAAACGGTACGGTATCGCGGAACGACCTTCCCGTTGAAGGGCGTCGTCGTGGAGTGAGTTCAAGGCGACATGGGATTGCTGAAAGGGGAGGTCTCCCGTGTTGCCGTGAACCCCGGCTAAAGGCCGGGTTGACGCCCGAGGGAGCGGAGATCGGCCCGAGACTGGGCCGGAGCGGGGTGCAAGAAGCCACCACGGAGATGGAGGACCTGACGTGCCTTCCAGACCTCTGTCATGCCGGCCTTGAGCCGGCATGAAGGGCCACGCGACCGGCGCGGCGGATACCTTCTACCCGGAAAAGGCGGCGAACGCGCCGCCCCGTCCTCAGATATCCAGATTCGCCACCGAGAGCGCGTTGTCCTGGATGAAGTCGCGGCGGGGTTCCACCTCGTCGCCCATCAGGCGCGAGAACAGGCCGTCGGCGCTGGTGGCGTCGTTGACCTTGACCTGCAGCAGCGAGCGGACATTGGGGTCCATCGTGGTTTCCCAGAGCTGCTCGGCGTTCATCTCGCCAAGGCCCTTGTAGCGCTGCATGGTGAGCCCCTTGCGGCCGGCCTCGAACACGGCTTCCAGCATGGCGCGCGGGCCGTAGATCGTGAGATCGCCATTCTTGCGCTTCAGGAGCGGCGGCTTCTCGTAGACCTCGAACAGACGCTTCTGGAGCTGGTCGATATAGCGGGCGTCGGCCGAGCCGATCAGGCCCATGTCGATATTGGCGACTTCCTTGACGCCGCGCACGGTGCGCTCGAAGCGCAGGCCGCCATCCTCGCGCACGAAGCCTTCCCAGCCGCGTTCGGTTTCTTCCGCGATCATGTCGAGCCGGGCGGCGATATCGGCGGCAAGCCTTGTCGCCTCAGCCGGGTCGGTGACCCGCTCGGCATTGAGCGCACCGGCAATCGCCGCCTGCTCCACCACCGCGCGGTCATAGCGCGAATGGATGCCTTCCATCAGGTTGCGCATGCGGATCGCGTCGACGATCGCCTGTCTGAGGTCCGGTCCGGCGCGCACCTCGCCGGAGCCGAGCTCCAACGATGCATCCTCGAGCCCCTGGTCGATCAGGTAATCCTCGAGCGCCTGTTCGTTCTTCAGATACTGCACCGACTTGCCGCGCGTGACCTTATAGAGCGGCGGCTGGGCAATATAGAGATGGCCGCGCTCGATCAGCTCCGGCATCTGCCGGAAGAAAAAGGTGAGCAACAGGGTGCGGATATGCGCGCCGTCGACGTCAGCATCGGTCATGATGATGATCTTGTGGTAGCGCAGCTTGTCCGGATTGTACTCGTCCTTGCCGATGCCGGTGCCAAGCGCGGTGATCAGCGTGCCGATTTCCTGGCTCGACAGCATCTTGTCGAAACGGGCGCGTTCGACGTTCAGGATCTTGCCCCGAAGCGGCAGGATCGCCTGGGTCTCGCGCGAGCGGCCCTGCTTGGCCGAACCGCCGGCGGAATCGCCCTCCACCAGCACCAGTTCGGATTTGGCGGGATCGCGGTTGGAGCAATCGGCGAGCTTGCCGGGCAGCGAGGCGATATCGAGTGCGCCCTTGCGCCGCGTCAGTTCGCGCGCGCGCCGCGCCGCCTCGCGGGCGGTCGCGGCCTCGGCGATCTTGGTGACGAGAATGCGGGCCTCGTTGGGGTGCTCCTCCAGCCACTGGCCAAGCGCATCATTGACGCAGCTTTCGACCACTGGACGCACCTCGGAGGAGACCAGCTTGTCCTTGGTCTGCGACGAGAATTTCGGGTCCGGCACCTTCACCGAAAGCACCGCCGTCAGCCCCTCGCGGCAGTCTTCGCCCGACAGCGTAACCTTTTCGCGCTTCAGAATGCCGGACGTGTCGGCGTAGGACACCATCTGGCGCGTCAGCGCGCCGCGGAAACCGGCCATATGGGTGCCGCCGTCGCGCTGGGGAATGTTGTTGGTGAAGCAGAGCACATTTTCGTGGTAGCTGTCGTTCCACCACATCGCCACCTCGACGGTGATCCCGTCCTTCTCGGTGGAGATCGCGATCGGTTCGCTCACCAGCGGCTTCTTGGCGCGGTCGAGATAGGCAACGAAGGCCGCCAGCCCGCCATCGTAGTGCATTTCCTTGGAGACCGGCTCGGCATGGCGGTTGTCGGTCAGAAGAATGCGCACGCCGGAATTCAGGAACGCCAGTTCGTGCAGGCGCTTTTCCAGCGTGTCATAGTCGAACTCCACCATGGTGAAGGTTTCGGAGCTCGGCATGAAGGTCAGTTCCGTGCCCGTCTCATCGCCGGCATCGCCGATCACTTCCAGCGGCTTGTCGGCCACGCCGTGAGTGAACGAAATCTCGTGCAGCTTGCCATTGCGCTTGATCTTCAGCTTCAGCCAGACCGAGAGCGCATTGACCACCGAAACGCCCACGCCATGCAGGCCGCCGGACACCTTGTAGGAATTCTGGTCGAACTTGCCGCCGGCATGGAGCTGGGTCATGATCACTTCGGCCGCCGAAATGCCCTCGCCGGTGTGAATGTCGGTCGGAATCCCGCGGCCATTGTCGGTCACCGAGACCGAGCCGTCCGGATTGAGCGTTACCGTGACCAGGTCGGCATGGCCGGCCAGCGCCTCGTCGATCGCGTTATCGACCACCTCATAGACCATGTGGTGCAGCCCGGAGCCGTCATCGGTATCGCCGATATACATGCCCGGCCGCTTGCGCACGGCATCCAGCCCCTTGAGAACCTTGATCGAATCAGCGCCGTATTCGGCGGGAACGCCGACGGCAATTTCTGGGGTTTCGCTCATAAACAGGTCTTTCCAAACGTGTTGGAGTGTGGGCGCAAAACATTGGCGCCGAATCACTGCCGTTTTCAGGCACCGATCCTAGGGGAAAAGCCCTTTTCACTCAAATCGATGGGGCCTCTTTTACAGTCAAATTGGGGATAAGCCCAGCCCGTTTCAATGGCGCGCGCGCGCAAGTGTGGCGGGACGCAAAAATCGCCGATCCCGAAACGAGATATTTCCGGCGGACGGGGGCGCGGCCAGATAATTCTTGTGTATGCTATCGTTATGAACCGGCGACGCACTATCTGAAAGTGGGGTCGCCATTCACCATCGCCCCCGGACAATGCCGGGCGGTGGCGAAGCGGCAGCTTCCTTGCCGGTCGCCAAAGATGCGGCCGGACGAATTTTCGCGGCTGCGCCACTTGCGGGGTGAGACCCCAAGGCGCGGCAACCGGCCCGGGACGGGCCGTTCCTAGAGAGAGGGAACCGATATGAAACGACTTCTCACCTTGACCGGCGCACTGGCGATCGCCGCCTTTACCGCCGTCCAGTCCGCCTCCGCAGACCCCGTGGTCGTCTCTTCCAAGATCGATACCGAGGGTGGCGTGCTGGGCAACATCATCCTCCAGACGCTTCAGGCCAACGACATCCCGACGGAAAACAAGATCCAGCTCGGCGCCACGCCGATCGTGCGTCAGGCGATCACCGAAGGCCAGATCGACATCTATCCGGAATATACCGGCAATGCCGCCTTCTTCTACAACAAGGCCGACCTGCCGGTCTGGAAGAATGCCAAGGAAGGCTACGAAGAAGCCAAGAAGCTCGACTACGACGCCGAGAAGATCGTGTGGCTGACGCCGGCCAACGCCAACAACACCTGGGCAATTGCGATCCGCCAGGAAATCGCCGAGGACAACAATCTGACCGACCTTTCCGAACTCGGCAAATACATCGCCGATGGCGGCGACATCAAGCTCGCGGCTTCCTCCGAATTCGTGACCTCGCCGTCGGCGCTGCCGGCCTTCGAAAAGGCCTATGACTTCCACCTTGATTCCGACCAGCTGATCACGCTTTCCGGCGGCGATACGGCGGCAACGATCGCCGCCGCCGCCAAGCAGACCTCCGGCGCCAACGCCGCCATGGTCTACGGCACCGATGGCGGCATCGCGCCGTCCGGCCTGAAGGTGATGGACGACGACAAGGGCGTGCAGCCGGTCTACCTGCCGACCCCGATCATCCGCGAGGCGCGCCTTGAGGAATATCCGCAGATCGCCGAGATCCTGAAGCCGGTCTTCGAGGCGCTCGACCTTGAAACCCTGCAGGACCTCAACGGCCGCGTCCAGGTCGGCGGCGAACCGGCCGATGCGGTTGCCAAGGAGTTCCTGACGCTGAACGGGTTCGTGAAGTAAAGACAGAACCATCCGCAAAGCCCCCCAATAATCTCCCCCCTTGAGGGGGAGATGTCGCGAAAGCGACAGAGAGGGGTAAAGGGCGTAAGCCCTAAAAGCCGCAGTCTCCGAGTAGGAGGAGAAGGTTCACCCCTCTCTGCCCCTGTCGGGGCATCTCTCCCTCAAGGGGAGAGATTGTTTGGAGCAAGATCGTCCGCCCCGACGGAACACCGACCGACAGCCGAAAGGCAGAACATGTCAGCCATCACCGAGACAGAGACGAGCGCGGCCGGAAGGCTCGACAAGCTTGGCGTCATCGTTGCGGCGATCGCGCTTGCCGGTCTGTTTCTGCAGCCCTTCTCGCTGTCGCGGGCCAACCGCATCGTTTCCGCCGAGGGCGTCATGCTCTGGGCGGCGATGCCGATGGCGCAGGCGATCGCGCTGATCGCCTTTCTTATGGCTGTGGTTGTCGTCATTCTGCTGAAAACCCCGGTGAACCTCCGGCTGGCCGCAGCGGTGGCCGCGATTGCGGTGCTGGCGCTGATGGTCGGGCGCGCCGGCTACTACCTGATGCCGGACGACAATCCCTATGCCCGCGTTTCGCCCGGTGGCGGGTTTTGGATCATGCTTTTCGCGTTTTCGATCGCGATGGCCGATGCGATCGTGCGCAAACAGCTCTCGCCGCTTGCCAGGATCATCTTTCTGCTCGCGGCGATTGCCGCGATCGGGGCGCTGCTTTGGTCGGGGGCATGGAACGAGCTTTCGATCATCAAGGAATATGAAAACCGCGCCGACGCCTTCTGGCGCGAGGGCCGCATTCACGTGGCGCTCGCCTTCGGATCGCTCGCGGCAGCCACGGTTATCGGCATTCCCATCGGCATATTGTGCTTTCGAACGCCGCCGGTGCGCGCCAGCATTCTGAACGCCCTGAACGTGTTGCAGACCATTCCCTCGATTGCGCTGTTCGGGCTTCTGATCGCGCCGCTGGCCTGGATCGGCCGCACCGTGCCGGGGGCCGCAGCGCTCGGCATTGCAGGCATCGGCTTTGCGCCGGCGATCGTGGCGCTGTTTGCCTATTCGCTGCTGCCGGTGGTCTCCAACACGGTCGCCGGCCTCGACAGCGTGCCGCGTGACGCCCGCGACGCCGCGCGCGGCATGGGCATGACCGGCCCGCAACTGCTGTTCCAGATCGAGCTGCCGCTCGCCTTTCCGGTGATCCTCACCGGCATCCGCATCGTGCTGGTGCAGAATATCGGGCTCGCCGTGATCGCCGGCCTGATCGGCGGAGGCGGCTTCGGCACCTTCGTATTCCAGGGCATCGGCCAAACCGCGACCGACCTCGTGCTGCTCGGCGCGCTGCCGGTGGTCGGCATGGCCTTTGCCGCAGCCATCATCCTCGACGCCCTCGTTGAAGTCAGCCAGAAGAAAAGGGTCCGCCGCCCATGATTGAGATCGATGCCGTCACCAAGGTCTATGGCGAGGCGCGGGCCGTGGACAATGTCTCGCTCACCGTCGAGCGCGGCGAACTCGCGGCCATCGTCGGGACCTCCGGCTCCGGCAAGACCACGCTGATGCGAATGATCAACCGGCTCGTGGAACCCACCTCCGGCACGATCCGGATCGATGGCCGCGACAATCGCGACCTGCCGGCCTATGAGCTGAGACGCGGCATCGGCTACGCGATCCAGGGCCACGGCCTGTTTCCGCATCGCTCGGTCGCCGAAAACATCGCCACCGTGCCGAAACTGCTCGGCTGGGACCGCAAGAAGCGCGACGACCGCGTCGACGAGTTGCTGACCCTCTTCAACCTCGAGCCCGAGCTTTATCGCGACCGCATGCCGCAGGAGCTTTCCGGCGGCCAGAAGCAGCGCATCGGCGTGGCCCGGGCGCTTGCCGCCGAGCCGGCGCTGCTTTTGATGGACGAACCCTTCGGCGCGCTCGACCCGATCATCCGCGCCAAGGCGCAGGAGGACCTGCTCAAGATCCAGCGCCAGTTCTCGACCACCGTGGTGCTGGTCACCCACGACATGGACGAGGCGATCCTGCTCGGCCACCGGATCGGCGTGATGCATGAGGGCAAGCTGCTGCAATATGCGCCGCCCGCCGAAATCATCGCCCACCCGGCCTCCGATTTCGTCAATGAACTGCTCGGCACCGGCGACAAGGCCTTCCGCATGCTGTCGCTGACGGCGGCGTCAAAAATGGTGGAGGAAGGGCCGGCCGAAGGTCCCCCCATCGCCGACACCGCGAGCCTCAGGGACGCGCTGGCGCAGATCCTCTGGTCCGGACGCGATGCCGTGCCGGTCGAACGCGACGGCGTCATCATCGGCCGCATTACTCGCGAAAGGCTGTTGCAGCGGGCGGAAGGTCCGGCTTCATGAAGCTTGCCATGCTCACAAGGCTGGCGCTTCTGGCGCTGCTCGTGACCTTCATCGTCACGCCCGAGACCTTCGCGCCGGTGTTCGCGCCGTTCACGCAGAACAACGCGCCGGCGATCTACACTCAATCCAGCATATTGTCGCTGACGCTCAGCCACCTTGCGCTGGTGGGGCTCGCAACGCTCGCCGCGACGCTGTTTTCGGTCAGCCTCGCCATCATCGTCACCCGGCCCTTCGGCGTCGAGTTCCTGCCGCTGTCGCGCTCGATCGCCAATATCGGCCAGACCTTTCCGCCGGTCGCCGTGCTGGCGCTGGCCGTGCCGATCTTCGGATTCGGGCCGATCCCGACGCTGATCGCACTGTTTCTCTACGGCCTGCTGCCGATCTTCGAAAACGCGCTGACGGGGCTCACCAACCTGCCGGGCAATGTCTCGGAGGCAGCGCGCGGCGCCGGCATGACGGGATGGCAGCGGCTGGCGCAGGTGGAATTTCCGCTGGCCTTCCCCGTAATCCTCGCCGGCATAAGGCTTTCGGTGGTGATCTCGCTGGCAACGGCCACGATCGGCTCGACGGTGGCGGCCAAGACGCTGGGCGAGGTCATCATCGCCGGGCTGTTGTCCAACAACACCGCCTTCGTGCTGCAGGGCGGGCTCGTGGTCGGCGTGCTGGCGCTTCTGATCCACGACGGCCTTGTCATGGTCGAACGCGCCATGGCGCGGCGGACAGGGCGACAGGCGTGAGGGAAGAGAAGCCTGCGCTGCCGACAAAGCGATAGGCCTTGACCATCATTTGTCATCGGCCCATCGTTCTTGTGTCATGATCGGGTTTGGCCCGAGCATCCAGTCGGTTTAAGTCGCTGAATTTGCAAGGGTTTACAATCAGCCCTTGCCGGGCGGCCTGGATCCTCGGGTCAAGCCCGAGGATGACCCGGAATGTGGGAGACGTTTGTCAGCAAACTGGAATCCTGCGCCGCGCCGCTCTGTTATTCAGGTTTTCGCGTCCTCGAACCGCTGCCAGATGCCGTCCATCGCCTTCGACAGCGCGCGGTACGCCCCGTCCTCCTTCAGATGCGCCAGCACCTGTTCATTGGTGCCGCCGCGGGTGGCGGATTCCTTGGTGAGCTCGCCGAAGGAATGCTCCGGAGCGTTCTTCGCGGTGGCGGCAAGCGCATAAAACACCGCGCCGGAAAATTCCCGCGCCTTGTCGGCCGGCACATTCTTCGCCGCCAGCCAGTCGACGATTGTTTCGTAATAGGCAAACGCGCCGGCGAGCGTCGCCGTGGCGACGCAGAGCGCCTGATATTCCTCTGCCGTTTCAACCGCGACCGGCGTGCCGAGCGGCTCGAACAGGTCCACCACCTCCTGATGCACCGGATGGATCGGCGTCGGACCGCCATGAAAGGCGACGGCGGGCAGCGGCGTGACCAGCGTGACCTTCTGCGCCGGCGCCGTCAGTTTCTCGATCTGCTCCACGCCATAGGTCGCCATGAACGAGACGACATGATGCGCCGGGCCGAATGTCAGACCTTCGAGAATGCCCACGGCATCCTGCGGGCGCAGCGCGAGGCAGACCATCTCCGCCCCGTCAATGACATCCTGATTGCTGCCCGCGACGGTGACGTTGTCGAACCTTTCGGCAAGATCGCGCGCGATCGCCTCATTGCGCGGCGAAACCAGGATCGCGGGCTTCTCACCCTCGACCGTGGAAAGGCCGATGACCACGGCCCGGGTGATTTCGCCGGTTCCGATAAACCCGATCGTCATGGCGGTCTCCTTTGCTGTTTGCCCCGCAGCATAGAAAGCGCGCGCCGGTTTGAAAACGCCCGAAAGGAAAAGAAAAGCGCCGAAAAGCGGCGGCGGTTCGATCTTTTGAGAAGCCTCATCAGCCGATTCCCCCTTAGCGGCGCAGAGCTGGCACGCAGGGCGAACCTTGAGAACAACATACGTCGACCTCGCGACGGAGAATTTATTTGGAACGTTCCTAAACTTGTGCTAAATCGCTCCCGGGAGGATCATTGCATGGTCTATGATTTCATCATTATCGGCGGCGGTTCGGCCGGGTGCGTGCTGGCGGCGCGGCTTTCCGAGAATCCGGAAGTAAAAGTGCTGCTGCTGGAAGCAGGCGGCGGGGACCGGCATCCGTTCTATACGCTGCCGGCCGGATTCGCCAAGATGACGAAGGGCATTGGCAGCTGGGGCTGGCACACCGTGCCGCAGCGACACATGAACGACATGTCGATCCACTTCACCCAGGCCAAGGTGATCGGCGGCGGCTCGACCATCAACGCCCAGATCTATACCCGCGGCAACCGGCTCGACTACGACGAATGGCGGCAGATGGGCTGCGCCGGCTGGGGCTATGAGGATGTACTGCCCTTCTTCAAGAAGGCCGAGGACAACGACACCTTCGACAACGACTATCACGGCAAGGGCGGGCCGCTTGGCGTTTCGAAGCCTTCGGCACCACTGCCGATCTGCGAGGCCTATTTCCGCGCGGCCGGCGAACTCGGCATTCCCTTCAACGCCGACATGACCGGGGAGAAGCAGGACGGCGTCGGCTACTACCAGCTTACGCAGAAACATGCGCGACGCTCCTCCGCCTCAAAAGCCTATCTCGGCCCGGCGCGCCATCGCAAAAACCTCACCATCCGCACCGGCGTCGACACCCGCCGCATCCGGATCGAGAACGGCCGGGCGACCGGGGTGGAGCTTGCGGGCGGCGAGGTGCTGACGGCGGGCCGCGAGTTGCTCTTGTCATCAGGCGCGATCGGCTCTCCTCGGCTGCTGATGCTCTCCGGCATCGGCCCGGCCGCTCATCTGCGCGCGGCCGGCATCGAGACGGTCTTCAACCATCCGGAGGTCGGCGAGAACCTGCAGGATCATCTGGATCTCTTCACCATTCTCGAATGCGCCGGCGATTTCACCTATGACAAATATGCCCAACCGTTCTGGTCGGCGGTGGCCGGCCTGCAATATCTGCTGACCCGCAAGGGCCCGGTCGCCTCCAGCCTGTTTGAGACCGGCGGCTTCTGGTACGCGGAACAGGACGCGCGCTCGCCGGATATCCAGTTTCATCTGGGCCTCGGCTCCGGCATCGAGGCGGGCGTGGAGAAGATGGTCAATCCCGGCGTCACGCTGAACTCCGCCTATCTGCGCCCGCGTTCGCGCGGTTCGGTGCGGTTGAAATCGGCCAATCCCGCCGATGCGCCGCTGATCGACCCGAATTACTGGGCCGACCCTCATGACCGCGAGATGTCGATCCGGGGCCTGAAGCTGGCGCAGGAGATCATGCATCAGGATGCGCTCAAACCCTTCATCAAGCGTGAAATGCTGCCGGGCCCCGAGGTGAAGACGGATGACGACTATTTCGCCTATGCCTGCCGCCACGCCAAGACCGACCACCACCCCGCCGGCACCTGCCGCATGGGCAGTGACGATCGCGCCGTGGTCGATCCCGCGCTGAAATTCAACGGCATCGCCGGCCTGCGCGTGGTCGACGCCTCGATCATGCCGACGCTGATTTCCTCCAACACCAACGCCGCCGCGATCATGATCGGCGAAAAGGCCGCCGACATGATTGCGCGCGCGCATGGGTTGTGATCCCGGACGCCGGTGTTCGCGTCTGGAAATGAAAGGTTTACCCGTCTGGCATAGACTGCCGCCAACCGGAGGCCTCGCAGCCGCCAATCTCCCCCCTTGAGGGGGAGATGTCGCGAAAGCGACAGAGAGGGGTAAAGGGCATAAGCCGCAAGCGCCGTGCTCTCGGATAGGGTTCACCCCTCTCTGCCCCTGTCGGGGCATCTCTCCCTCAAGGGGAGAGATTGTTGGGTGCAAACCTTCGAGGCGGGGTATAGACAAAACAAAAGGGAACAGGAAGTGGCGAAACGACCGACGATCATCGATGTGGCCCGTCATGCGGGGGTTTCGAAATCGACGGTCTCGCTCGTGCTGCAGAATTCGCCGCTGGTGAAGAAGGCGACACGGACGCGCGTCGAACAATCGATGCAGGCGCTGAACTACGTCTATAACCGCACGGCCGCGAACCTGCGCGGAGCCGAAGCCGGGCTGATCGGCCTCGTCATCAACGACCTGCGCAACCCGTTCTTCGCAGAATTCGCGGCAAGCGCCCAGATGACCTTCGCCGAACACGGCTTTGCCACCGTCATCGCCAATACCGACGAGGACGTTACAATCCAGGCGCAGGTGATCGCCTCGATGGTGGAGCACGGCGTCTCGGCGCTGATCATCTCGCCGGCCTATGGCGATGAGGGCGCGGTGTTCGAGCGGATCGGCCGCGCCGGGCTGCCGGCGCTGCAGGTGCTGCGCATGGCGTCTCCCGATACCGCTCGTTTTCCCTTCGCCTCGCTCGATTACGAGGCCGGCAGCCTTGAGGCCGCGCGCCATCTCGTCGAGAGCGGCGCGCAGAAGATCGCCTTCGTCGGCGGCCTGCCGGACCGGGCGGTGACCCAGGAGCGCATGGCCGGCTACCGCGCGGTTCTCGGCGATCGCGATCCGGTGACACTGCTCGGCCGCCCGACCCGCGCCTTCGGCCGCGAGGCCGCGCTGAAACTTTCCGCCGACCGTCAGGGGATCGACGCCGTGCTCTGTTTCAACGATCTGGTGGCGCTTGGCATGATGGCCGGCTTTGCCGAGGCCGGGATCGCGGTCGGCCGCGATATCGCGCTGATCGGCTTCGACGATATCGAGGAATGCGCGCTGGCCTTCCCCAAGCTCTCCTCCGTCCACTGCGACATCGGCGCCTTCGGCCGCGATGCGGCGGCGACCATGCTCGCCTGGCTGGAAACCGGCGACCGCCCGCCGGAACGGCATCTGTCGCCGGTAACGCTGATGGTGCGGGAGACGAGTGGGGGAAGGTAAGGTTGAGCGAGCGGCCAGGCCCCAACAATCTCCCCCCTTGAGGGGGAGATGTCGCGAAAGCGACAGAGAGGGGTATGGGGCAGAAGCCGCAAGCGCTGTGCTCTCGGATAGGGTTCACCCCTCTCTGCCCCTGTCGGGGCATCTCTCCTTCAAGGGGAGAGATTATGGCTGAGAGGTTTTCCGTTACAGGACAGGAATGCGCACCCGATATGGGCCTGATGCCGGACGTACCAGCGTCCAAACAGCGGAGCCGCTTCCCCTATTCCGCAGCCTGCTTGCCCGCACCGAAACGCTGCTCGATATAATCCGCCACCATTGCCTCGAAATCGGCGGCGATGTTGGGGCCGCGTAGCGTCTTGGCCTTCTTGCCGTCCACGAAGACGGGGGCGGCGGGCGTTTCGCCAGTGCCGGGCAGCGAGATGCCGATATCGGCGTGCTTGCTCTCGCCCGGGCCGTTGACGATGCAGCCCATCACCGCGACGTTCAGCGCTTCCACGCCCGGGTACTTCTCGCGCCAGACCGGCATGTTCTTGCGGATGTCGGACTGGATCTTGGAGGCGAGTTCCTGGAACACCGTCGAGGTGGTGCGCCCGCAGCCGGGACAGGCGGCGACCACCGGCACGAACTGGCGGAAACCCATGACCTGCAGCAGCTCCTGCGCCACCTGCACCTCGCGGGTGCGGTCGCCGCCGGGCTCCGGCGTCAGCGACACGCGGATGGTGTCGCCAATGCCGTGCTGCAGCACATAGCCCATGGAGGCGGAAGACGCGACAATGCCCTTGGTGCCCATGCCGGCCTCAGTGAGGCCGAGATGAAGGGCGTGGTCGGAGCGCTCGGCGATCATCGAATAGACCGCGATCAGATCCTGCACCTGGGAGACCTTGGCCGACAGGATGATGCGGTTCCTCGGCAGGCCGATCTCCTCGGCAAGCTCGGCGGAGAGCAGCGCCGACTGCACGATCGCCTCACGGGTGACATCGCGCGCCGAAAGCGGGGAGCCCGCGGCGGCATTCTCATCCATCAGCCGGGTCAGCAGTTCCTGATCGAGCGAGCCCCAGTTGACGCCGATCCGGACCGGCTTGTCGTAGCGGATCGCCATCTCGACGATCTCGGCGAACTGCTTGTCGCGCTTGTCCTTGAAACCGACATTACCGGGGTTGATGCGGTATTTGGCCAGCGCCTCGGCGCAGGCCGGGTGATCGGCCAGAAGTTTGTGGCCGATATAGTGGAAATCGCCGACGAGCGGCACGTCAAGGCCGAGATGCTCCAGCCGGTCGCGGATCTTTGGCACGGCGGCCGCCGCCTCATCGCGGTCGACGGTGATGCGCACCAGTTCTGAACCGGCCTTGGAAAGGGCCGCCACCTGGGCCACGGTCGCGTCGATATCGGCGGTGTCGGTGTTGGTCATCGATTGCACCACCACCGGCGCGCCGCCGCCGACGATCACGCCGCCGACATCGACGGCCACCGAAGCGCGGCGCGGCAGCGGATCGTAATTCGGACGGGCGAGCGACATGGTCTTCTCCGGATATTCCATTGCCCTTCAGGTGGTACAATGCCGCGCGCTTGTCAACTCTCGCGCTCACGCTCGGCATAGCGCGCCATCGGGGCCATGAAGAACACGATGACATGCAGCAATGACAGGCCGGTGAAGATCGGCGCGAAGCCGATATGCTCGGCGATGAAGCCGATCAGCGACGGCGCTGCCAGAATGCCGGAATAGCCGAGCATTGTGGTGACCGAAAGGCCGATGCCGGGCTGCAGCCCCGGCAGGTTGCCCGCCGCCGAGAATGCCACCGGCACCAGATTGGAAATCCCCGCGCCCGTGATCGCAAAACCGATGATAACTACGGCCAGGTTGGGCGCAAGCCCGACGCACAGAAGACCGGCCACCGAGGCGGCGGAGCAGAAGCGCACCGTGTTGACCGGGCCGAAACGGTCGCGCACATGGTCGCCGGCAAAGCGCATGATCGTCATGGCGAGCTGGAAGGCGGCATAGCCGAAACCGGAGGCGAACAGGGTGATGCCGAGCTCGTCGCGCAGATAGACCGCGCTCCAGTCCAGCACCGCGCCTTCCGGGATCATCGAAAACAGCGCCATGATGCCGATCAGCCAGGGCAGCGGCGTCATCGGCAGACGCACCTTCTGCCGGCGCACGCTTTCCTCCGGCGCATCGCCAAGAATCCTCGGAAAGGCAAAGGCAAGCATGCCGGCCCCGATGACGGTGACGGCCAGCGCGTGTCCGAGCGGGCCGATAGCGGAGATCAGCAGACCGCCGAGGCCCGCGCCGGTCAGTCCGCCAAGGCTCCAGAACGCATGGCAGGACGACATGATCGCCCGGCCTTCGGCCTTTTCGACAGCTACGGCATTGCCGTTCATCGCCACATCCATCGCGGCCATCAGGCCGCCGAACACGAACAGCGCCAGCACAGCCAGCGGGATCGTGCCGGCCAGGCTGACGAGCAGCAGCATCGGGGTGAAGATCGCCGCGACGGCCTTGACGACGCGAGCAGAGCCGAATTTCGCGATCATCACGCCGGTGAACGGCATCGCCAGCATCGACCCGACGCCGAAAGTCAGGATCATCAGGCCGAGACCGCTTTCGGAGAGGCCGAGCCTTTCGGCGAAGACCGGAATTTTCGGCGCCCAGGAGCCCATCACGAAGCCGTTCATCAGGAACAGCAGCGAGGTCGCAAGCCGCGGCTTCGACATGTAGCGCGGGCGCGGCGCAATGGTGGAAATGGTCATCTGGCGGCTGTTCCGTCTGTCGTTTCGATCAGGTTCACGCCGGCCTGCAGCAGCGCGGCGCGGCTTTCGGGCGCGATGCCGGGCCCGAGGACAAGCCCGTCCAGCGCTTCCAGCGCGATAACGCTGCAGGGCGCGCGGGTTTCAAGCTTGTCGGCGGTCACCGCGGTGATCACCCGGCGCGCATGGAGCGCGACCTCGCGCTTGAACAACGCGTCGTCATAGTGAAAGCAGGTCAGCCCCGCCTCGATATCGAGGCCGCAGGCGCCGATCAGACAGAGATCGAAGTGGAAGCGCTCGAGCTCGGCGATCGCCTTGGCCCCGATCGCGCCGCCGACCTCGGGATGGATCATGCCGCCGATCATGATCACCGTCTGGCTTTCGCGTCCATCGAAGACGGTCGCGATCGCCGGCGCATTGGTGACCACCGTCACCGCACGATCTTCGGGGAGCGCGCGGGCGGCGGCGATATTGGTGCTGGAAGCGTCGAAAAACACCGTCATGCCGTCTTCGATCTGGGAGGACAGGATCCGCCCGAGCATCTCCTTCTCGCCCGCATCGCGGCTCTTGCGGTGGCCGAGCGTGCCGCGCGCCGGCGCAATCGGCAGGGCCCCGCCGTAGACCCGCTCGCATAAGCCTCGGGCAGCGAGATCGCGCAGATCGCGCCGGATCGTGTCTTCCGAAACCTTGAATTCCGCCGCGAGATCAGCGGCCAGCACCCGCCCCGAAGCCTTGAGGCGTCCGAGGATGATGTCCTGCCGCTCGCGAATGAGATAGTCGTTCATGGATCAATCCAAATCGTGCATAAACGTGCATAATACGGATTAAATGTGCGCGCAAGGATAAACAGAACGTCGGACTACTGACAAAGAACTAGGTTTTGACCAACTTGGGACATTGGTCCCTCGTTCTTGAGTCATGCTCGGGTCAAGCCCGAGGATGACCCGGAATGTGGGAGGCGTTTGTCGGCAAACCGAGAAAGCGATCGGTTTTACCTAAAGCAGAAAGCCTCACTCAAACGCGGCCAGCCACCGCGCCAGGAGGGTGTCGAGGGCCGCGCGCTCGGCCGGGTCGAGGGCCGCGATCAGCTTGTGCTGATTTTCAACATGAGCGGTCACGGCTTGGTCGATCAGAGAGAAACCCTTGTCGGTGAGCGCCACGGAGAAGCCGCGACCGTCTTCCGGGTTTCGGCGGCGGGCGATGAAGCCGGCCGCCTCCAGCCTGTCGAGGCGGTTGGTCATGGTGCCGGAGGTTACCATCGTCCGGTCCATCAGCGCCGAGGGCGAAAGCGCATAGGGCGGGCCGGAACGCCGGAGCGTCGCCAGCACGTCGAAGCTGGCGGCGTTCAGGCCGTAGCGGGCGAAAACCGCTTCCAGATTGCGCGCGAGATGTACCTGCAGCCGCTTCAGCCGGCCCATGACGCCCATCGGCATGGCGTCGAGGTCCGGGCGCTCGGCCTGCCACTCGGCCAGAATACTGTCGACATGATCCATGGCCAAAGCCTGTCGGAAAAATAGCTTGACGTCAAACTAATTCGATATAGTTTGACGTCAAGATAAATGGAGGCAGTCATGCCGAAACCGTCCGATTTCCTGCTGACCGCGCTGGCGCCGGCCATCTGGGGCACGACCTATATCGTCACCACCCAGTTGTTGCCGGATGGCTATCCGCTGACCGTCAGCCTGTTGCGCGCTTTGCCGGCAGGTCTCATCTTGCTCTTGCTTGTCCGGCAATGGCCGAAGACCGAATGGCTGCCAAAGCTCTTCGTCCTCGGCTTTTTGAACTTCACCCTGTTCTGGAGCCTGCTGTTCGTGGCCGCCTACCGGCTTCCGGGCGGTGTGGCGGCGACGCTCGGGGCAACGCAGCCGCTGATCGTGCTGTTTCTGGCCCGGGGTCTCATCGGCGCGCCGATCCGACCGCGCGCCGTCGTCGCAGCGCTCGGCGGGCTTGTCGGCGTGGCCCTGCTGCTTCTGTCATCGACGATCACGCTCGATCCGCTCGGCATTGCCGCCGCTTTCGGCGGCGCCCTGTCGATGGCGCTCGGCACCGTGCTCACCCGCCGATGGCAGTTCCCGGTCGCGCCGCTGACGCTGACCGCCTGGCAATTGACCACGGGCGGTCTCCTGCTGCTGCCGCTGGCGCTTGCCGTCGAGCCCGGCTTTCCGATGCCAGACGGCAGGGCCGTTGCAGGTCTCGTCTGGCTGGGCCTCGTCGGCGCGGCGCTGACCTATTTCTTCTGGTTTCGCGGCATCGCCCGCATCGGACCGGGACCGGCGGCCCTGCTCGGCTTCCTGAGCCCGCTCAGCGCCGTTCTGCTCGGCTGGATAATCCTCGGACAGGCGCTGTCGCCGCTGCAGGTTGCCGGCGCCGTTCTGGTTCTCGCCAGCTTGTGGATCGGCCGTTCCGCCAGCCGCGCCGCCGCCCCCGCAAACAAAAAGATCCCGGCCGAATGACCGGGATCTCGGGCTGCTGACCAAGCCGCGAATTTCAGAGTTTCTGATCCCGGATGCTTCCGCCCAGAGGGGTCATGCTCGGGCTTGACCCGAGCATCCATGCAGCACAAACCATTGATCAGAATGGTAATTTTCGAGACTGTGCGGTCCGGCCTGGATCCTCGGGTCAAGCCCGAGGATGACACAGGATAGGCAGGCGGGTTCACTACCCCTCGTAAACCACCAGCAAATCCTTGGCGTCGATCTGGTCGCCGGCCTTGACGTGGACTTCCTTGATGACGCCGTCGCGGTCGGCGTGGAGGGCGGTTTCCATCTTCATCGCCTCGATCGAGACAAGAACGTCGCCGACGGAGACCTGCTGGCCGGCGGAGACGCCGACGGTGGAGATCACGCCCGGCATCGGCGCGCCGACCTGGTTGGCGTTGGTGGGATCGACCTTCTGGTTGACGCCCGCGCCCGCGCCGTGCGCCCGGTCCGGCACCTTGATCGAGCGCGGTGCGCCGTTCAGCTCGAAGAACACGGTGACCATGCCCTTTTCGTCGGCGCTGGTGATCGCCTGGTTCTGGATCACCAGCGTCTTGCCGCGCTCCAGATCGGCGAACAGCTCGTCGCCCTCGTCAAGCCCGTAGAAATAGGCGGGCGTCGGCAGAACCGAGACCGGGCCATAGGTCTCGCTCGCCATGGCGTAGTCGACGAAGACCTTCGGGTACATCAGGTAGGAGGCCAGTTCGAAATCATCGATCTCGCGGCCGATCTTTTCCTCCGCTTCCTTGCGCAGGGCGTCGAGATCGGCGTCCTCCAGCAGCGAGCCGGGGCGCACGGTATAGGGCTTTTCGTTCTTCAGAGCCTTCTTCTGCAAGCCTTCCGGCCAGCCGGCCGGCGGCTGACCGAGGTCGCCCTTCAGCATGGAGATAACCGATTCCGGGAAGGAGATGTCCTTCGCCGGGTTCTCGACATCGGGAACGGAAAGGTCCTGGCTCACCATCATCAGCGCCATGTCGCCGACCACCTTGGAGGACGGCGTCACCTTGACGATGTCGCCGAACATCTGGTTGGCGTCGGCATAGGCCTGCGCCACCTCGTGCCAGCGGGATTCAAGGCCGAGCGAACGCGCCTGCTCCTTGAGATTGGTAAACTGGCCGCCCGGCATTTCATGCAGATAGACTTCCGATGCCGGGCCCTTGAGGTCGCTTTCAAACGCGGCGTACTGGTGGCGCACCGCCTCCCAGTAGAAGGAAATGCGGCGGATATAGCCGGTGTCGAGGCCCGGATCGCGCTCATGGCCCTTCAGCGCCTCGACGATGGAGCCGAGGCAGGGCTGCGAGGTATTGCCGGAAAACGCGTCCATGGCCGCATCGACGGCATCGACGCCGGCATCGATCGCCGACAGCACGGTGGCGGCCGAAATGCCGGAGGTGTCGTGGGTGTGGAAGTGGATCGGCAGCTCTGTGGCATCGCGCAGCGCCGTGAACAGCTGCTTTGCCGCCGCCGGCTTCAGCAGCCCGGCCATGTCCTTGACGGCAATGATGTGTGCGCCGGCCGCTTCCAGTTCCTTTGCCAGGTTGGTGTAGTATTTCAGGTCATATTGCGGCCGCTTGGCGTTCATGATGTCGCCGGTGTAGCAAATCGCCGCCTCGCAGAGCTTGCCTTCCTCGGCGACCGCATCCATCGACACGCGCATGTTTTCCACCCAGTTCAGGCAGTCAAACACGCGGAACAGGTCGATGCCGCCCTTCGCCGCCTGGCGGACGAAATATTTCACCACATTGTCGGGATAATTGGTGTAACCGACGCCGTTCGCCCCTCTGAGCAGCATCTGCAGCAGCAGGTTGGGCGCTGCCTCGCGCACCAGCGCGAGACGCTCCCACGGGTCCTCGGTCAGGAAGCGCATGGAGACGTCGAAGGTCGCGCCGCCCCAGCATTCCAGCGACAACAGCTCCGGCAGCGCGCGGGCATAGGTGCCGGCGATCGCGGCAATGTCGTGGGTGCGCATGCGGGTGGCGAGCAGCGACTGGTGGCCGTCGCGCATGGTGGTGTCGGTCATCAGCACGCGCTTTTCGTGGCGCATCCACTTGGCGAATTTCTCCGGTCCCATCTCGTCGAGAAGCTGCTTGGTGCCGGGCTTAGGGTCGCCCTCGATATAGGGCACCACCGGCTTGGCGATATCCTCGGCGGGCTTCGGCCTTCCCTTGGCTTCCGGATGGCCGTTGACGGTGACATCGGCGAGATAGGTCAGAAGCTTGGTGGCGCGGTCGGCGCGCTTGACCTGGTCGAACAGCTCCGGCGTTTCGTCGATGAAACGCGTGGTGTAGCTGTAATCCATGAACTGCGGATGGGTGATGATCGCTTCGAGGAAGGTCAGGTTGGTCGCCACCCCGCGAATGCGGAATTCCCGGAGCGCACGGTCCATGCGGCGCGCGGCCTCCTGCGGCGTCGGCGCCCAGGCGGTGACCTTTTCCAGAAGCGGATCATAGTAGCGGGTGATCACCGCGCCGGAATAGGCGGTGCCGCCATCAAGACGGATGCCGAAGCCGGTTGCGCCCCGATAGGCGGTGATCCGGCCGTAATCGGGAATGAAATTATGCTCCGGGTCCTCAGTGGTGATCCGGCACTGCAGCGCATGGCCGCGCAGCTTGATCTCCTCCTGCGGCGGAACGCCGGATGACGCTTCATCGCCGATCTTGAAGCCATCCAGGATGTGAATCTGCGCCTTGACGATGTCGATGCCGGTGACGACCTCGGTCACGGTATGCTCGACCTGGATGCGCGGATTGACCTCGATGAAGTAGAATTTGCCGGTATCGGCATCCATCAGATATTCGATCGTGCCGGCGCCGATGTAATTGGTGGCCCGGCCGATCTTCAGCGAATATTCGGCAAGCTCCTTGCGCTGCTCTTCGGAGAGATAGGGCGCCGGCGCGCGCTCCACGACCTTCTGGTTGCGGCGCTGGATCGAGCAGTCGCGCTCGAACAGATGCACGACATTGCCGTGGGTGTCGCCGAGAATCTGGCTTTCAACGTGGCGGGCGCGCTCGACCAGCTTTTCGAGATAGACCTCGTCCTTGCCGAAGGCGGCCTTGGCCTCGCGCTTGGCCTCCGTCACCTCGCGGGCAAGGTCTTCCTTGGCGCGGATCACCCGCATGCCGCGTCCGCCGCCGCCCCAGGACGCCTTCAGCATCACCGGATAGCCGACCTCCTCGGCCATCCGCGCCACCTCATCCATGTCGTCGGGCAGCGGATCGGTGGCGGGCACGACCGGCACGCCGACCTCGATCGCCAGGTTACGCGCGGCGACCTTGTTGCCGAGCCGGCGCATGGTCTCGGCCTTGGGGCCGATGAAGGTCAGGCCCGCGGCCTCGCAGGCATCGACGAATTCGGGGCTTTCGGAGAGCAGGCCGTAGCCCGGATGGATCGCATCGGCGCCGGAGAGCTTGGCGACCCGGATCACCTCCTCGATCGAAAGATAGCTTTCGATCGGGCCCATGTCGTGGTCGAGATGCGGCCCGCGGCCGACCTGATAGCTCTCATCCGCCTTGAAGCGGTGGAGCGCCAGCTTGTCTTCTTCCGCCCAGATTGCAACTGTCTTGATATCCAGTTCGTTTGCAGCGCGAAAAACGCGAATGGCGATTTCGGAACGGTTGGCGACAAGAATTTTTGAGATCGGCAAGGGAGGGCCTCCAGGGGACATCTGCGGGAAAATCGCGATACTGAATTCATACCCAAACTCCGGCACGAGCGCAAACCCGACCGTGCATTCCCTGCAAGTGGAATTGACGATCTGACAGGTTCCCGCGCTACGCGTCCCCGGCGGGTGCCCGGAGCCCGTTTACGCGCGGCCGGTTCTGCCGGAGGGCAGAACGTTGGACAGGAAGATCGCCACCGTCGCAAGACCCGCGAACAGCGCCAGCAGGAAGCCGGGCGCCAGCATGAACCC
The DNA here is from genome assembly GCF_053484255.1 of Martelella sp. FLE1502. Taxonomy (NCBI): domain Bacteria; kingdom Pseudomonadati; phylum Pseudomonadota; class Alphaproteobacteria; order Hyphomicrobiales; family Aurantimonadaceae; genus Martelella; species Martelella sp. FLE1502. The sequence goes on along the minus strand of NZ_JBAKFQ010000006.1, from coordinate 24,376 downwards.
GGTTTGCTGGATGATGAAGGTCGCCGTCAGCGGCGTCAGCCCGCCGACGATCGCAAAGCCGATATTGTAGACAAAGGCAACGCCGGTATAGCGCACATCCGTCGGGAAAATCGCCGTCAGCAGCACCGGCCCCACGCCCCAGGCGAAGGCCGCGATCAGCGAGATCACGATCATCGCGGGCAGCAGTTCGGAAACGCCCTGATGCATCCAGACATAGGCCGGGATCGCCGCCACGGCCAGGATCAACGAGGCGATGAAGGCGGGGACCTTGATGCCGACGAAATCCGAGATCAGGCCGGCCACCGGCATCGGCAGCGAAAACAGCACGATGCCGATAAGAACGGCGGTCGCCACCTGATCGGGATCGTATTTCAGGAAATCGGTCAGATAGGAATTCATGTAGAGATAGAGCAGCGGCACGGTGGCGGCCCCAAGACCGGTGATGAACAGGCCGAGCCAGACGGCGCGGGCATTGTCGCGGAACAGCGCGGCGAGCGGCACCTTGTGGGCATGGGCTTCCATTTCGGCGAAGGCCGGGCTTTCGGAAAGCCGTGCCCGCAGGAAGAAGCCCGCGATCGCCACCAGCCCGCCGACAAAGAAGCCGATGCGCCAGCCATAGGACAGCACCGCGGTCTCCGACATCAGATGCGTGATCGCCCACTGCACGGCCTGGGCGGCCAGCATGCCGACATTGATGATCATGAACAGGAAGCCGCAGGCGAGCCCGCGTCGCTTCGGCATGGTTTCGGTGATCAGTGTCATCGCGCCGGGGATCTCACCGCCGAGGCAAAGCCCCTGCACCATGCGCAGCACCACGAGCAGCACGGTCGCGGCAATGCCCCAGCTGGCATAGCCGGGCATGAAGGCGATCAGGAATGTCGCGCCCGCCATGCCGGCGATCGAGACCCGGAGCATGGCCTTGCGGCCGTGCCTGTCGCCGAAATGGGAAAACAGGATGCCGCCGAGCGGGCGCACGAGATAGCCGACGGCAAAGATCGCGAAGGCTGCCAGCAGCCGTGCGGCGGGTGCCTCATCCGGAAAGAAGGTCTTACCGATCTGCGAGGCGAAGGAGGCATAGATCACGAAGTCATAGAATTCGAGCCCGCCGCCCATGCTCCCCAGATAGAGTGCGCGTCTGCGCTCGCTCGCCGTCACCGTCATTCCGTTCCTCCGCGCTTGCCACTGAGCGACGTTCGCCGATGCCTGCCGGAAAGGCAAGGCGGAAAACGCGTGGCCCTCAGTCGAATGCGCTCGCAAGGCCCGCAAGCGCGGCATCGACGATCGCCTCCAGCGATTGATCGATGTCGACGACAACCACGCCGGGCTCTCCATCCGGCCGCTCCAGCGTCGCAAGCTGGCTTTGGAGCAGCGAAACCGGCATGAAATGGCCGGTGCGATGGCCCATGCGGGCGCTCAGCAAGGCCTCGCTGCCGTCCAGGAACACGAAGGCCAGCGGGCCGCCGGCGGCTTGGCGCAGCCGGTCGCGATAGGCCTTCTTCAGCGCCGAACAGGTAACGACGACGCCCTCCTTTCGATGGCCCGCGATCTCCGCGCCGATCAGCGCCAGCCAGGGCCAGCGGTCCTCATCCTGAAGCGGAATGCCGCGCGACATCTTTTCGACATTGGCTGCGGGATGAAGGTCGTCGCCTTCGATGAAAGCATGGCCCGCACGCTCGGCAAGACGCCGCGCAATGGAGGATTTGCCCGAGCCGCTGACGCCCATGACGATGATGGCGTCGGGGAGTGCGCCCGGCTTTGCGATGTCATGACCGTTCATTCTGTTCCCGCTCCGCACGTATGAGGCCATGGTCTAGAATGGTTCGTGCCGGAATGGAAGCACAGGGCCGTTTCACCGGTCCGGTCTTTACACCCCCGCCGCTCCGGTGACGGTTTTGTGACGCGCAAGGGGTTTACCCCCGCCTTCCCCGAAGGCATAAGGGTTGAGGCATTACTTTCAGGCCCAATGAAATGAACGCATTGCAGACCCCCGACCCGAATGATGACCTCGCCGGCCTCGGCGACGACCGCAGCCTTCTGCTTGTCGATGACGACGCGCCGTTCCTGCGCCGGCTGGCGCGCGCCATGGAAGCGCGCGGCTTCGATATCGAGACGGCCGGCTCGGTTGCCGAAGGGATCGCGCTTGCCAAGGCGCGGCCGCCGGCCTTCGCCGTGGTGGATCTGAGGCTTGAGGACGGCAGCGGGCTCGACGTGGTCTCCGCCATCCGCGAGGCGCGGGCCGATACCCGGATCGTGATGCTGACCGGCTACGGCAATCTCGCCACCGCCGTGACGGCGGTGAAGCTCGGCGCGCTCGATTATCTCGCCAAGCCCGCCGATGCCGACGATATCGTCCACGCGCTGACCCAGCAGCCCGGCGAAAAGACCGACCTTCCGGAAAATCCGATGTCGGCGGACCGGGTGCGCTGGGAGCACATCCAGCGGGTCTACGAGATGTGCGACCGCAACGTCTCCGAAACCGCCCGCCGCCTCAACATGCACCGCCGCACCCTGCAACGCATCCTCGCCAAACGCGCGCCGCGCTGACACGGCGCGCGCATGTTCATGTCGGCTCTAGACCAGCGCGCCGAGCGTTTCACGTGAAAACGCGGAGAGCGTTTCGGTCTCGCCGCCCTCGATCTTCTTCACCCATTCCGGATCGGCGATCAGGGCGCGGCCGACGGCGATCAGGTCGAACTCGTCGCGTTCCATGCGGCGGGTGAGCCGGTCGAGATCGGGCGTTCTGGCATTGGCCTCGGCGCCGCCGAACCAGCCGAGGAAATCGGCGCCGTTGAGGCCGACCGAGCCGACCGAAATCGTCGGAACGCCGGTGAGCTTCTTGGCCCAGCCCGCGAAATTCAGGCCTTCCTCGCCGTCGATCTCCGGAAATTCCGGTTCCCAGAAGCGGCGCTGCGAGCAATGCAGCATGTCGGCGCCGGCATCCACCAGCGGCTGCAGCCATTCGGCCATCTCGTCGGGCGTGGTGGCGATGCGGGCATTGTAGTCCTGCTGCTTCCACTGGCTGAGGCGGATGATCACCGGCATGTCGTCGGAAACCGCCTCGCGCACGGCCTTGACCACTTCCGCGCCGAACCGGGCGCGCTCGGTGATGGTCTCGCCGCCCCAGCGGTCGTCGCGCAGGTTGAGGCCCTGCCAGAAGAACTGGTCGATCAGATAGCCATGCGCGCCGTGGATCTCGACGACGTCGAAGCCGAGCCGCTCGGCGTCCGCAGCAGCCTTGCCGAAGGCGGCGATGGTATCGGCGATGTCTTCCTCGCTCATGGCGTGGCCGCGCTTTTCACCCGGCTTGACGAAGCCCGACGGGCTTTCGGTCTCGTCCGGGTTCGGCGGATAATCGGCGGAGGCAATTGTGTTGGCCACGTGCCAAATCTGGGGCCCCATCTTGCCGCCGGCGGCATGGACGGTGTCGATCACGTTTTTCCAGCCCGCAAGCGATTTTTCGCCGTGGAAATCCGGAATGCCTGGAAGGTTCTTGGAGTTGGGGCGGTCGACGACCGTGCCTTCGGAGAGGATCAGGCCGACATCGCCCTCGGCGCGGCGGCGGTAATAGTCGGCGACGTTCTGGCCGGGTACGCCTTCCGGCGAAAAGCCGCGCGTCATCGGCGCCATCACGATCCGGTTCTTCAATTCGAGCGATTTGAGTTTGAAGGGCCGGAACAGGGCCTCATTGGCGGAGTTTGACATTTCGGATTTCCTTTGCAGCCTTGGGAGGACTTGTGCCGACATAGGTATAAATTATGGACTTAGTGTCAATAAGGCATTATCATTTGCCTAGGTATATATGAGGTGACCCCGTGACGCATGATCCGTCCCACTGCCCGAAATTCCAGGTGGATTGCATCAACCGGAAGATACTCGACCAGATTTCCGGCAAATGGTCGATCATGGTGCTGACCATGCTCGGCTACGGCCCGCACCGGTTCAACGCGATCAAGAAGCAGCTCGAGGGCATCAGCCAGAAAGCGCTGACCGACACGCTGCGCAAGCTCGAGCGCAATGGCGTCGTCAATCGCAAGGTGCTGCCGACGTCGCCCGTGGGCGTGGAGTATGAGCTGACGGCGCTCGGTCAGTCGCTGCGCGCCCATGTCATCGCGCTTTACACCTGGACCGAGGAAAACGGCGACGAAATCACCCGCGCCCAGGCCGCGTTTGATGAACGCGCGGCCTGAACGACCAGCGCTCGTAAACCGCCCAAAAGCAAAAGGGGGCTCGCGCCCCCTCGATCGTTCCGCGGTGATGCGGCCGCAGCCGTAAACGCCTTAACGGTCGTCGTCGTTCTCGTCGTCATCCTTGACCGAATTGCCGAGCGAGGCGAAGCGGGAGAAGACTTCGTCGGCCGACATGCCCTTGTCGTCGCCCGAACCCAGGTTCTCGGTATCCTGAGCGGAGGCGAGCGTCGCATTGTCCATCTCGTCGGCGGACGGCAGGGGCCGGTCCTTGGCGGACTTGCTGACTTCGAGGTCGAGATCGATCTGGCTGCAAAGCCCAAGCGTCACCGGGTCCATCGGCACGAGATTGGCCGCGTTCCAGTGGGTCCGGTTGCGGATTTGCTCGATCGTCGACTTGGTGGTGCCGACCAGGCGGGAGATCTGCGCATCCTTCAGTTCCGGATGGTTGCGCACCAGCCAGAGGATCGCGTTCGGACGGTCCTGACGCTTGGAAACCGGCGTGTAGCGCGGGCCCTTGCGCTTGGATTCCGGCACCCGCACCTTCGGTTCGGAAAGCTTCAGCTTGTGGTTCGGGTTCTTTTCCGCGCGCTCGATCTCGTCGCGGGAAAGCTGGCCGGTGGAGATCGGGTCGAGGCCCTTGATGCCCTGCGCGGATTCGCCGTCGGCGATCGCCTTTACTTCCAGCGGATGCAGAGCACACAATTCGGCGATCTGGTCGAACGACAAGGCCGTGTTGTCCACGAGCCATACGGCAGTCGCCTTGGGCATGAGCAGCTTTTGCGCCATTGGATATAGTCCTTCTATCGTCCGCGCCGGTGTCGCGGTCCGTGGGTCTTTGCCACTATTTCCGGGAAAACATGGGGCTCCATATAAAGCCAAAGCCAGCCGAATGCAATTCGCGAGACGACAATTGACCAATGTCTTATTGAACTCGCCAAATCAGGCTGTATGAATGGGAATCAATGGAGGAGCCCGGTTTTTTGAGCCTTTCCGCCTTTCTTTGAAACGCGAAAACGCTCCATCTATTGATTGTGTCGCAATTCCGCCCGGTTAAGCGGTTCTCGTGGAATTGCCGTTAGGAGGAAACGATGTCGTCAAAAACCTATCCCGTGCCGAAATCGGCCAGCGCGCGCGCAAAGATCGACGCTGCGAAATATGACAAGTGGTACAAGGAAAGCGTGGAGGAGCCGGAGATTTTCTGGGACCGTCACGGCCGCCGGATCGACTGGTTCAAGCCTTATACCAAGGTCAAGAACACATCCTTCAAGGGCCGGGTCTCGATCAAGTGGTTCGAGGACGGCCAGACCAACGTCTCCTACAACTGCATCGACCGCCACCTGAAGACCCGCGGCGAGGAAACCGCGATCATCTGGGAAGGCGACAACCCCTATATCGACAAGAAGATCACCTATAACCAGCTTTACGATCAGGTTTGTCGCATGGCGAACGTGATGAAGAAGCACGGCGTCAAGAAGGGCGACCGGGTGACGATCTACATGCCGATGGTGCCGGAAGCAGCCTATGCGATGCTCGCCTGCGCGCGCATCGGCGCGATCCACTCGGTGGTGTTCGCCGGCTTCTCGCCGGAGGCGCTCGCCGGGCGCATCGTCGATTGTGAATCGACCTTCGTGATCACCTGTGACCAGGGCGTGCGCGGCGGCAAGCCGATCCAGCTCAAGGAAAATGTCGACCTCGCCATCGATATCGCCGCCAAGCAGTATGTCATGGTCAACCATGTGCTGTGCATCCGCCGCACCGGCGGCAAGGTCGGCTGGGCGCGCGGCCGCGACCTCTGGCATCACGAGGAGATCAAGACCGTCAAGGGCGATTGCCCGCCGGTCAAGATGAAGGCGGAGGACCCGCTGTTCATTCTCTATACGTCGGGCTCCACCGGCAAGCCCAAGGGCGTGCTGCACACCACCGGCGGCTATCTCGTCTGGACGTCGATGACCCACGAATATGTGTTCGACTATCGCGAGGGCGAGATTTTCTGGTGCGCGGCCGATGTCGGCTGGGTCACCGGTCATTCCTACATCGTGTACGGCCCGCTCGCCAACGGCGCGACCACGCTGATGTTCGAGGGCGTGCCGACATTCCCGGATGCCGGCCGCTTCTGGGAGGTGGTCGACAAGCATCAGGTCAATATCCTCTACACCGCCCCGACCGCGATCCGCGCGCTGATGGGCGCCGGCGACGATCTGGTGAAGAAGTCGTCGCGCGAGAGCCTGCGCCTGCTCGGGTCGGTTGGCGAGCCGATCAACCCCGAGGCCTGGGAATGGTATTACCGGGTGGTCGGCGAGGAGCGCTGCCCGATCGTCGATACCTGGTGGCAGACCGAGACCGGCGGCATGATGATCACGCCGTTCCCGGGCGCGACCGCGCTGAAGCCGGGTTCGGCCACCACGCCGTTCTTCGGTATCCAGCCGCAGCTTGTCGATAATGAAGGCCAGGTTTTGGAGGGTACGGCCGACGGCAATCTCTGCATCATCGATAGCTGGCCGGGGCAGGCGCGTTCGGTCTATGGCGACCACAACCGCTTCATCCAGACCTATTTCTCCACCTATAAGGGGAAGTATTTCACCGGCGACGGCTGCCGGCGCGACGAGGACGGCTATTACTGGATCACCGGCCGCGTCGACGACGTGCTCAACGTCTCCGGCCACCGGCTCGGCACGGCGGAAATCGAAAGCGCGCTGGTCTCGCATCACTATGTGTCGGAGGCGGCCGTTGTCGGTTATCCGCATCCGGTCAAGGGGCAGGGGATCTACTGCTATGTCAGCCTGATGAGCGATCACGAAGGCGACGAGGCGCTGCGTCAGGAGCTGATCAAGTGGGTCCGCTCCGAAATCGGCCCGATCGCCACGCCCGACAAGATCCAGTTCGCCCCCGGCCTGCCCAAGACTCGCTCCGGCAAGATCATGCGCCGCATCCTGCGCAAGATCGCCGAGGACGATTTCGGCGCGCTCGGCGACACCTCGACGCTTGCCGATCCCGGCGTGGTCGACGACCTGATCGAAAACCGCCAGAACAAGTCCAAGGCAGCGTAAGGCGAAAGCCCTGTCTCTGACAAGGCTGAACGTCTTCGGGGCGGAGGTCGTAAACTCTTTGCTATCGGAAAGGGTTCAGGCCTCACAGCCTTGAAATCGAAAGCCCGCCATCGGCCGCGATCACAGAGCCGGTGGCGAAGGCGAGGTCGCCGCGCGCCAGCGGCAGCACGGCCGCGGCGACGTCCTCCGGCGTGCCCCAGCGGGCGGCCGGCACGAGGCCGGCTTCGATGCGGGCGGTGTACTTCTCCTTCACGCCCGCCGTCATGCCGGTTTCGATGATGCCGGGGCGGATGTCGAAAACGCCGATATTTTCCGGGGCCAGCCGGGCCGCGAACAGTCTTGCGGCCATGGCGGCAGCGGATTTGGAGATGCAGTATTCGGCGCGCTCGATCGAGACCATTTCCGCGCTGACCGAGGTGATGAAGATGATCGAGCGGTAGCCCCGATCATGGCCGAGCATGCGCTTTGCCGCTTCCTGGGCCAGGAAGAACGCGCCTTTCAGGTTCACATCCATCACGAAATCGAAGTTTTCCGCCGACAGGTCGAGCATGTCGCCGCGGATCGGCGCGCCGACGCCGGCATTGGAGACAAAGGTGGTGAGCGGGCCGAGATCGTCCTCCACCCGGTCCAGAAGGGTCGGGATCGCGGCGATGTCGCGCACGTCGTGGCGATAGTAGCGGGCCTTGGGGCCAAGGGCCGCGAGCGCATCCTGAACGACCGGGCTGTCGGGATCGGCCTCGGCGGCGATTGCGACCGCATAGCCTGCACCGGCAAGCGCCCTGGCGATGCCAAGCCCGATGCCCTGCTGGCCGCCGGTGATCAGCGCGGTTTTCATCGTGCAAGCTCCCGTTTGATGGCGTCTCCAGCCTTCAGCGCCAGCGCCGCGACCGTCAGCGACGGATTGACGGCAGCGGATGTCGGCAGCGCCGATGCATCGGTGACATAGAGGTTGTGATGGTCGAAACTGCGGCAATCGGGATCGAGCACGACGGTTGCCGGGTCATCGCCGAGTCGCGCCGTGCCGCACTGGTGCGAGGGCACGCGGCCATCGAACAGGCGCGACAGCACGACGGGAAAGCCCGCGCGCCGCAGCGCCTGCTTCATCCGCTTCACCAGTCGGTTATGCGCCTCCATGTTGGAGCGCCGCCAGAGCAGCTGGATGTCGTTGCCGTTCAGCACCACCCGGCTTTCCGGGTTCGGCAGGTCCTCCGAGATCGCGTAGAAATCGACCGAATGGCGCGAGAGGTGCGTCGCGAGCGCCATCGGCATGGAGGGCGTGGTCGCCTTCAGGATTTTCGGCACCACCCGGCCGAGCAACTGCACATTGCCTAGCGGCGGACCGTTGTCGCCGTCGGCGAGATACCAGTCATTGATCGCGAAGGTCTTCTGGTAGACCGCGTCATTATGAAAGCGCGGATCATAGGCGATCATCGCCGTGGCGTTGTGGTTCATGAAATGGCGGCCGACCGCGCCGGAGGAATTGGCAAGCCCGGACTTCAGAAGAAGCGCGGCGGACTGCACCGCGCCGGCGGCGAGCGCCACGATCTCCGGCGTCACCGTGATGGTTTCGCCAGCCTGCTGATAGGTGACGCTGGCGATCCGGCGGCCATCGGGGGCGGCCGTCATATGGGTCACGCGGGCGCCCGTCTCCATCCGTACATTGTTATGAGACAATGCGGCGGCCAGCGCGCAGGTCTCGGCATCCATCTTGCCGGAGCGGGTATCAGGATAACCGTCCCAGCCATCATTGCCATGCGACAGCCAGCGATCGAGATCGACGCCGAGCGGCAGCGCCGCCGGATGAAGCCCGGCCTTCTCCAGCCGTCGCCGGACAGCGGCAAGCGCCGGCTCGTCCGGCACGGCGGGGTAGGGGTATGGCCCGGCATGGGGCGGTTCGGTCGGGTCCTCGGTGAAATCACCGCGCACCTGATAGAGCGCCTCGGCCGCATCGTAATACGGCGCGAGCGTTTCATAGGGGAACGGCCAGGCCGGCGAGACGCCGCCCAGGTGTTCCATCGCCTGGAAATCCTGCCGGCGATAGCGGTAGAGCACGGCGCCATAGAGCTTGGTGTTGCCGCCGACATTGTAATAATTGCCGGGCGAGAACGGTTTGCCGTCCGCATCCAGCCAGGTCTCATTCGAGCGGAAGGCGCTGTTTCTGTAGATCCGGTCAGGATCGCGCGCCAGCGCGTCGTCGGGGATCTGCTGCCCGCGTTCCAGGATCAGGATTTCGGCCCCGGTAGGGGCGAGGCTCGCGGCGAGCGTTGCCCCGCCCATGCCGGAACCGATGATGACCACATCAGGCGTGCGGCGCATGTCTATCTGAGCCGCTCTTCGGTTTTGGGGTCGAAGGCGACGGCCTTGTCCATGTTTACGGCGAAGGGGAACACGTCGCCCGGTTTGACCTCGACATCGGCGCGGAACCGGGCCGTGACCTCCTTGCCGCCCATTTCGGCGACCGCGAAGGTGTCTGAGCCGGCGGGCTCGGTCACCTCGACCCTGGCCTTGATGATATGCACGGCATCCGAAGAACGGTCAGCCCCCAGCTCGTCGGTGATCGCCTCCGGTCGGATGCCGAGAATGATGTCGCGTCCGCCATGATCGGTCATCGAACCATCGGGGAAGGGCAGTTCGGCGGTGCTGCCATCGGTGAGCGGGAATTTCGCCACCGCCCGTCCGCCTTCGACCGTGACCTTCGCCGGAAACAGGTTCATCGAGGGCGAGCCCATGAAGCCGGCGACGAACATGTTGGCGGGGTTGTCGTAGATTTCCTTCGGCGTGCCGAGCTGCTGCACATGGCCGCCGAACATCACCGCAATCCGGGTCGACAGCGTCAGCGCCTCGATCTGGTCATGGGTGACGTAGACGATGGTGGTGCCGAGCTTCTGGTGCAGCTTCTTGATCTCGGTGCGCATGTCGACGCGGAGTTTCGCGTCGAGGTTGGAGAGCGGCTCGTCGAACAGGAACACGTCGGGATCGCGCACCAGCGCCCGGCCCATGGCGACGCGCTGGCGCTGGCCGCCGGAAAGCTGGCCGGGCTTGCGCTTCAGGAGATGCTTGATCTGCAGGAGGTCGGCGACGCTGTCGATCGCCTTTTCGCGTTTCTCCTTCGGCACACCATGCATTTCGAGGCCGAAGGAGATGTTTTCGGCGACATTCATGTTCGGATAGAGCGCGTAGGACTGGAACACCATGGCGATGTTGCGTTCCGCCGGGCGCACGCCGTTCATCGAGCGGCCATTGATCACGATATCGCCGGAGGAGACCGGCTCGAGGCCCGCGATCATGTTCAAAAGCGTGGACTTGCCGCAGCCCGACGGGCCGACCAGCACGAGGAATTCGCCCTCCTCGACCTCGATATCGGTCTGGTGGAGGACAGTCAGGGAACCGAAGCTCTTGGTGACCTTGTCAATTTTCAGAAAACCCATGGACCTTAACCCTTAACGCTGCCGGCCATCAGGCCGCGTACGAAATAGCGCCCGGCGACGATATAGACGAGCAATGTCGGCATCGCCGCCATGATCGCGCCGGCGAAGTGGACATTGTATTCCTTCACGCCGGTCGACGACTGGACGAGATTGTTGAGCGCCACCGTCATCGGCTGGCTGTTGAAATCGGAGAACGAGGCGCCGAACAGGAAGTCGTTCCAGATGTTCGTGAACTGCCAGATGATGCAGACCACCGCGATCGGTCCCGATGAGGGCAGCAGGATGCGGCGGAAGATGGTGAAGAAGCCGGCGCCATCGATCATCGCCGCGCGCACCAGCTCGCTCGGGAACTGGGCGTAATAGTTGCGGAAATAGAGCGTCGAGAAGCCGATGCCGTAGACCAGATGCACGAAGATCAGCCCCGGCACGGAGCCCGCAAGTCCTATAATGCCGAGAATGCGCGCCATCGGGATCAGCACGATCTGGAACGGAATGAAGCAGGCGAAGAGCAGCAGGCCGAAGATGATATTGTGCCCGCGGAACTGCCACTTGGTCAGCACATAGCCGTTCAGCGCGCCGAGCACGGTGGAGATTGCCACGGCGGGAACCACCATCTGGATCGAGTTCCAGAAATAGGGCTTGAGGCCTGTCGCCTGCACGCCGATCTGGGCGGTCGACCATGCGCTTTTCCACGGCTCGAAGGTCAGCGCCTCGGGCAGGTTCATCATCCCGCCGGCCTGGATTTCGCGCAGCGGCTTGAGCGAATTCACCACCATCACGTAGAGCGGCAGCAGGTAATAGAGGCAGAAGATCAGGAGCACGGTGTAGATGAAGAACCGCGCCGTGCGGCCCGTCGAGACAACTTGAGTGGAAGCGTTGCTGCTCATTGCTTCTTCTCCCTCAGTTCCGACCAGAGATAGGGCACCATGATGGCAGCAACCGACATCAGCATGATCACGGCGGAGGCCGCGCCGATGCCCATCTGGTTGCGGGTGAAGGTGTAGGAATACATGAAGGTTGCGGGAAGCTCCGTGGCGCGCCCCGGCCCGCCGCCGGTCAGCGCAATGACGAGGTCGTAGGATTTGATCGCCATATGGGCGAGCACCACGATCGCCGACATGAAGGCCGGGCGAAGCTGCGGGATCACGATCCGGCGATAGAGCGAGAAGTTCGACGCGCCGTCGATCTGGGCGGCCTTCAGCACCTCGCCGTCAATGCCGCGCAGGCCGGCGAGGAACATCGCCATGACGAAGCCGGAGGTCTGCCAGACGGCTGCGATCACGATGGTGTAGATCGCCATCTGGTTGGACTTGATCCAGTTGAACTGGAAGCTGGTCCAGCCCCAGGAATGCATCACCGCCTCAAGCCCGATGCCGGGATCGAGGAACCATTTCCAGGCCGTGCCGGTGACGATGAAGGACAGCGCCATCGGATAGAGGTAGATCGAGCGGATGAAGCCTTCCGCACGGATCTTCTGGTCGAGGAAGATCGCCAGCATCAGCCCGATCGCGCAGCAGAAGATGATGTAGAGCGAGCCGAAGATCGCGACGTTCTTGATCGCGATCGTCCAGGCCCTGAGCCGGAACAGGTTGATGTAGTTCTTCCAGCCGACGAGATCGAAACTCGGCAGGATGCGGCTGTCGGTAAAGGAGAGATAGACGGTGAAGGCGATGAAGCCGTAGACGAAGATCAGCACCATCGCGAGCGACGGACTGAGCACGATCTTCGGCAGGGCATCGCGTAGAAAATCCCCCGCTCTCCCGCTTCTTTGCGCGGACGAAGCCATTCAAACCCTCCGGATTGGCGGCCTTGCCGCCGGTGTTATTCGAGGCGGTGCGGTGTGCACCAATCAATCTCTCCCCTTGAGGGAGAGATGTCGCGAAAGCGACAGAGAGGGGTGAAACCTCTCTGCGAATTCAGAACGAGCGGCTGGCGCTGCACCCCTCTCTGCCCTGCCGGGCATTTCCCCCTCAAGGGGGGAGATCGGCGTGGGGCGGGATCATCGAGCCCAGCCAGTTCAAGCTGTCCGGGCGGGCTATCGCCGCGCCCGGACAAGCCGCTTACTGCGCGATCTGAACCGCGGTGACCAGCTCTTCCGTTGCCGTTTCGGAATCATACTCGCCATTGAACTGGGCGGTGATCACGTCGTACATCGCGTTCTTGACCGAGGCCGGGTTGGCGTGGCCGTGGGCCATGGAGCCGAAAAGGTTGCCCGACGACGAGGCCGCCGCCAGATCCTTCATGCCCTGCTTGCCGCAGGCGTCGAAATCGGCGTCGGAAACATCCGTGCGTGCCGGAACCGAACCCTTGACGACGTTGAAGGCCGACTGGAATTCCGGCGACATGATCGCCTTGGCGAGCGCCACCTGCTGTGCCGTCGGCTCGTCGCCCTGGTTGAAGAAGGCGAACTGGTCGGAGTTGAAGGTGACCTGATCCTGCGTGCCGGGGAAGCGGAAGCACAGGAAATCCTCGCCCGGGGTCAGGCCGGCTTTCAGGAATTCGCCCTTGGCCCAGTCTCCCATGAACTGGAAGGCGGCCTCGTCGTTGATGACCATGGCGGAAGCGAGGTTCCAGTCGCGGCCGGAGAAGTTGTCGTCGACATAGCCGCGCAGAACGGTCATGCGGTCGAACACTTCCTTCATCGTGTCGGAGCCGAGGGCTTCGGGATCGAGATCGATCATCGAGGCCTGGTAGAATTCCGGTCCGCCGGTTGCCATCACGACGGCGTCGAAGATGGTGGCATCCTGCCAGGGCTGGCCGCCATGGGCGATCGCCACCTTGCCGGAGGCCTTGACCTTGTCGAGGGCGGCGACCAGCTCGTCCCAGGTCTGGGGCTGTTCGATGCCAAGCTCGTCGAGGATCGACTTGTTGGCCCAGACCCAGTTGGTGGAGTGGACGTTCACGGGGGCTGCGACCCAGTTGCCGTCATATTTCGAGAATTTCTGCAGCGCTTCCGGAACGACAGCGTCCCAGTTTTCCTCAGCCGCGATGTCGTTGAGGTTGGCAAGCGCGCCTTCCTCGGCCCAGTCGGTGATGTCGAAGCCGAGCATCTGCACGGCTGCCGGCGGGTTGCCGGCGGTCACGCGGGCGCGCAGCACGGTCATGGCCTGTTCGCCGCCGCCGCCTGCCACCGGCATGTCTTGCCAGCCGATGCCCTGATCCTGCAGGTTTTCCTTCAGCACGTTGAGCGCCGAGGCTTCGCCGCCGGACGTCCACCAGTGCAGGACTTCCACGTCCTCCGCCTTCACGGACGTCGCCGAAGCCGAGGCCGCGACGATCGCGATAACGGCTGCACTTTTCGCAAAATTCAAACGCATAGTGTCCTCCTGTCTGCGTTTTTGGTCCCGCCGGGGGAGCATTGCTCCACGGGGCCCGGCAGGCATTTCCTCCTCATGTTCCCCTTGGAAGGGAACAGTTCATTCCACCCAGGGCGCGCGCGAGCGACCGATGCGCATCGTCACGGTTTTCACCTCCAGGTATTCCTCAAGCCCGTAGCGACCCAGCTCGCGGCCGAGGCCCGATTGCTTGACGCCGCCAAACGGCAGCTCGGAATATCCATCCATCCAGGTATTGGTCCACACTGTGCCGGCCTGAACGCGGCGGGCGAAGGCGAGGCAGGTCGAAACATCCCTGCTCCAGACGCCGGCCGACAGCCCGTAGCTCGCGTCATTGGCCAGTGCGATTGCCTCCTCAATCGATTTAAAGGTCAGGACCGACAGCACCGGTCCGAAGACCTCCTCCCGTGCGATCGCCATGCCTGAACTGATATTTGTTACAACTGTAGGCCCATAGAAACGGCCTGACAACCCCGGGATTTCAAGCGCTCCGCCGCCGAGCGGAATCTCCGCTCCTGCCTCGCGCGCGGCCTCCACATAGCTATCGATCTTTGCAAAATGCGCCTCGGAAATGATAGCCCCTACTTTAGTCTTAGGGTCGAGCGGATCGCCGAAGGCGACCTTCCGCGAGAGCGCCACCACCTTTTCCGTCAACGCCTCGGCAACGTCCTCATGGACGATGATGCGCGAGCCGGAATTGCAGCATTCGCCGGCGTTGAAATAGACGCCGAAGACGATCGCGTCGGCGGCATCGTCGAGATCGCAATCGGGGAACACGACCTGCGGATTCTTGCCGCCGAGTTCGAGGGAGACCTTTTTCAGCGTGCCGGCGCTGGCCCTCACGATCGCCTTGCCGACGCCGGTGGAACCGGTGAACGAGACCATGTCGACATGTTCGCTCTCGCACATGGTCGTGCCCACCGGATCGCCATAGCCGAGAACGATGTTGACGACGCCGTCGGGAATCCCGGCCTCGATCAGCAGTTCGCCGAGGATCATGGTCGAGGACGGCGTCATCTCGGAGGGTTTGATCACGGCGGTGCAGCCGGCGGCCAGCGCATAGGGCAGTTTCTGCGACACGATCAGGAACGGGAAGTTCCACGGCGTGATCAGCGCGGCGACGCCGACCGGCTCCTTCAGCACCACGCCCAGCATGTCGTCGCCAAGCGTGTTGTGGCTGTCGCCGGAAAGCGTGCGGGCAAGGGCTGCGGCATGGCGCCAGAGGTCGGCGGCGCCGGCAATCTCGTCGCAGGCCTGGCTGATCGGCTTGCCGCTCTCCAGCGTGTCGCGCAGCGCGATCTTGTCCAGATCGCGCTCGATCAGGTCGGCGACCCTGAGCAGCACGCTCGCGCGATCCTTGCCGGTAAGACGCGACCAGCGGCCGTCGTCGAAGGCTGTGCGGGCGGCCATGATCGCGGCCTCGGTCTCGGCAACGCCGCCCTTTGCGGCGTTCGTCACCTTCACGAGATGGGCGGGCGACTGGCGTTCGAAGGTCGCGCCATCGGCGGAAGTCTGCCACGCGCCGTCAATCAGATGTCTTGCCTGAAAGACGGGCTCCTGAAGCGGGCTGCCAGCGGGGATGATGGTAAGATCGGTCATGCCTATCTGCCCTTGAATGCGGGTTTGCGTTTGGCGCGGAAGGATGCCACGCCCTCGGCCTTGTCGGCGGAGGCGGCGATCATGCCGCTGCCGAGCGTTTCGATCATGGCGGCGGTATCTTCACCGTAGCCGGCATGAAGCATGTATTTGGCGATTTCGGTCGCATAAGCCGACGAAGCGAGCGCGCCATCGGCGATGTCGAAGGCGGCGGCGCGCGCGTCTTCGGCGATCTCGGCGGCAAAGCCGAGCGCAACCGCGCGCTCCGCGTCGAGCCGGCGTCCGAACAGCGCCATCTCCTTGATCACCGGCTCCGGCAGCAACCGCGCCAGCCGCTGCGTGCCCGACCATCCCGGCACCATGCCGATCTTCGGCTCGGGCATCGCAATCGTGGCATTGGGCGTCATCACCCGGATATCGCAGGCCGCCGCAAGCTCCAACCCGCCGCCCAGCGTATGGCCGGAGAGCGCGGCAATCGTCGGCTTCGACAGTCGCGCCAATCGGTCGAACCGGCGATGGCCGTCGCGCACCCAGTGGCGGGCGAATTCGGCCGGCGGCAGATCGCCCCAGGCCTGAATGTCCGCGCCGGCGCAGAACGCGCGGTCACCCTCGGCGGTGAGGATGACGAAGCGGATCCCAGGGTCGGCGTCGATGGCATCGAGATGGGCGTCGAGCGCCGCCAGCATATCCGGCGTGAAGGCGTTGAGCTTTGACGGATTGTCGAGCCGGAGCTCGGCAATGGCGTCGTGGCGGATGAGATGAAGGGCGCTCATGAGGTCGATTCCGATATTGTTTCTTCGGTGCGTGCCAGGCCCACCCACCAATCTCCCCCCTTGAGGGGGAGATGTCGCGAAAGCGACAGAGAGGGGTAGCGGCATGAGCCGCTTGCTCCGAATGTGTTGAAAGGGTTCACCCCTCTCTGCCCCTGTCGGGGCATCTCCCCCTCAAGGGGGGAGATTGTTTGGAGGTGGCCCGGCTTCGCTTCCCAGACAGGCCGATTTTCCGCAGCCACCGTCACAACACCAGCCCCATCGGCTTTTCGCCAAGCAGCGACAGCGGCATCGTGGTCGCATTCTTGGCCACCCGCACCCGGCCGCCGGAGGCTGCGACGATGTCGCGTTCGGGGTCGATGCCGGGCATGATTTCGGTGGCGACGAGGCCGTCATCGGTGATCCGCATCACGCAGCGTTCGGTGACATAGAGTACGTCCTGACCGGTTTCACGGGCGCGGCGGCCGGAGAAGGTGACGTGCTCGACCTCGTCGACCATCTTGGAGAATTTGCCGGGCTTTTCGACTTTCAGACCGTCGGCGGAGAGGACAAGCGTCGCCGCGGCCTCGAAAAGCCCGGCAAAAACGATCTTGCGGGCATTGGCGGTGATATCGACGAAACCGCCGCAGCCGGCGGTGAGATACGGTTTCTTGCCGAGCTTGGAGACGTTGACATTGCCCTCGCGGTCGACCTCGAGGAAGGACAGGAAGGTCACGTCGAAACCGCCGCCCTGGAAATAGGTGAACTGGTTTGGGGACGGCATGAAGGCATCGGCGTTGGAGGCGCAGCCGAAGGCGAAGCCCGTCAGAGGCACGCCGCCGACGGCGCCCTGCTCGATCGCCCAGGTCACCTTGCGGGCATGGCCTTCCTCCAGCAGGATTCGCGGCACCAGTGCGCAGATGCCGAAGCCGAGATTGGCGGTCTCGCCGGCGGCAAGCTCCATCGCGGCGCGGCGGGCAATGACCTTTTCGACGCCGTGTTCGGCAAGCTCGAAATCCTCCAGCGGATGGATGATCTCGCCGGAGATCGCAGGATCATAGAGGGTTTCGGTGGTCTGGTACTGGCCGGGGTCAACCACAATGAAATCGATGAGATGGCCGGGCACCCGCACATCATGCGGGCGCAGCGTGCCCGCCGCCGTGACGCGCTTGACCTGGGCAATTACGACGCCGCGATTGTTGCGCGCGGCGATCGCCTGATCGAGCCCGCCGAGATAGGCGCCCTCGTGCTCATAGGTGAGATTGCCGTGCTCATCGGCCGTGGTCGCGCGCAGGATGGTGACGTCGGGCGCGAAATTCTTGAAGTGAAGCCAGGTATCGCCGGCAAAGTCGACGCGGGAGACGATCGGGCTTTCCGCAGCGCGATCATTCATGGCGCAGCCCTGCCGTTCGGGGTCGACGAAGGTGTCGAGGCCGACCTTTGTCAGCACGCCGGGACGTTTGGCCGCCACATCGCGCTGCATGTCGAACAGGATGCCGGACGGCACGTTATAGGCCGCGATCCGGTTTTCGACGACCATCTTCCAGATTTCCGGCATCCGCAGCGACGAGGCGCCGCTCGGATAGGAGCCGGCAATCACGGTGTCGAGCAGGCCGTCCTGCGCGATATGGTCGATGCCCTTGATGCCGTACATGTCGCCGGCGGCGATCGGGTGGATGGTGGTGAGCTTGCGCGGATGGCCGGTCGCGGCAAAACGCGCGCCGAGCGCTTCCAGCACCTTGTCCGGGCAGCCGAGGCCGGAGGACGAGGAGACCGAGACGACGGCGTTGTCGGCGATGTGGCTGACGGCGGCCTCGGCGGTGACGATCTTGCCCGGCATGCTCAATATCCTTCGTAATTGACGTCGACGGCCCGGCCTTCCAGTGCCGACTGCCGTACGGCCATGGCGACGGCAAGCGATTTCACGCCGTCGATCCCGTCCGCCGCTGGCCGGCCTTCGCCGGCAACGGCGCGGTTGAAGGCCGCGATCGCGTATTCATAGAGGCCTTCGCTTTCGTAAGGCACGTTGGTTTCGCCCTCTTCCGTCACCAGCGTGAGCGTTCCGGTCGGGCGTTGTGTCATGACGTTGCGGGCGAAGATCGAGCCCTTGCTGCCATGGACTTCGAGGCCGGAGCCGGCAAACGGATGGGTGAAGCTCTCATGGCTCTGGACCATGACGCCGGACGGCATGGTCCAGACCGACATCACGCTGTCCTCGACGCCCTTGCCGAGGCCGGAACTGACGGCCTGGGCCACGACCCGCCGCGGGTCCTCATCAAGGTAGAAGCGGACGGTGTCGGCGTCATGCACGGTGATATCGGGGATCACGCCGCCGCCGGCCGCCGGATTGTCGATGCGCCAGCCGCGCAGGTGCTCCGGCAGCATGACGGCGTGGAAGACCCGCATCGACAGCACCTTGCCGATACGGCCTTCGGCGATCAGCGCCTTTGCGGCGCGATGGGCGCCGGCGCAGCGCAGATGATGGTTGGTGGCAAACACAACATCGGCCTTGCGCGCGGCCTCGACCATCGCCCTTGCGTCCGCAACGCTCATCGCCAGCGGCTTTTCGCACAGAACATGCTTGCCGGCGGCAATGGCTGCCAGCGCCTGGTCGCGATGCTTTTCATTGGTGGTCGAGATATAGACCGCGTCGATCTCCGGACGCGACAGAAGGGCGGAAAGCTCCGTGTCGGCATTGGGGATGCCATGGGAGGCGGCATAGGCTTCGGCGCGCGCGCAGCTGGACGAAAGCACCGCGTTGATGCTGTTGCCTTCATGCGCCCTGATCGCGCCGATCATATACTCGGCCGCGATCGTGCTGGCGCCGATAAGCCCCCACTGCATGCCCTGCCTCCCATTTTTTGGCACGTTCCAATTTTTCCGATTTCTATGCCATCGGTTGCGCCACGTCAATCCGTGCCCGGAAATTTAGTATAGTTTGGGATAATCGGGCGACGAAGCCATGCATGGTTGCCCGCGGCTTTCGCATGGACTACCTAAAATGTGGGGGAAGCCATGTTCTTGGGTCACAAGACCGCGCGGTAACGCAATCACTGTTCATATTGTGCGACTACGGGTAAGCTTTGTTGAGAACATGGATTGAGCTGATCTGGTATGATCAGGAACATGCTTTTGTGGCGGCAGGGGCATAGGCGGCAACGAAGCCGGCAGGGATGATTGAGTGCTGAATATTGTGATACCGATGGCCGGTCGCGGCAGCCGTTTTGCCGATGCGGGCTATAGCGACCCGAAGCCGCTTATTCCGGTGCATGGCAAGCCGATGATCCAGGTGGTCGTCGAAAATCTGACGCCGGCCGTCGATCATCGTTTCATCTTCATCTGCCAGTCCGCTCACATTCGCGATTACGGGCTTGAGGAAAAGCTGAAGGCGCTTGCCGGCAATGTCGAGATCATTGGCATCGATCATATCACCGAAGGCCAGGCCTCGACCGTTATGCTTGCCGAACATCTGATCGACAATGACGACCCGGTGATGACCGCCAATTCGGACCAGTATATCGACATCGACATCAATGATTATCTCCGCTTCATGGATGACGGCGGCTATGACGGGATGATCATGACGATGAAGGCGGACGACCCGAAATGGTCGTTCGTGCGCGAGGAAAACGGGCAGGTGGTCGAGACCGCCGAAAAGCGCGTGATTTCGAACGACGCCACCGTCGGCGTCTACAATTTCAAGACCGGACGCGATCTGGTGGCAGCGACGAAGGCGATGATCGGCGACGACGAACGCGTCAATGGCGAGTTCTACATCTGTCCGGCCTATAATTACCTGATCCGCGACGGGCGCAGGATCGGCCATTATTCGATCGGCAACGAGGCCGACGGCATGTACGGCCTCGGCATACCCTCAGACCTCGATCTGTTTCTCGCCCACCCGGTTTCGGAAAAGGTGCGCTGATGGAGGTTCTGTCGCACAGGGGGCTTTGGGAAAGTGCAGCGGAAAAGAACGTCATGACGGCGTTTGCCCGCTCCTTCGATCGCGGCTTCGGCACCGAAACGGATTTGCGCGACCATGCGGGCGAAATTGTCATCGCCCATGACATGCCGACAGGGAACGAGCCGCGGCTTTCGGACGTTCTGGATGTCATGGCCGGCCGGAATCTGATGCTGGCGCTGAATATCAAGGCGGACGGGTTGAGCGGCAAGGTCAAGGAGATACTGGCGGCCTATGGCCACACGAATTATTTCGTGTTCGACATGTCGCTTCCCGATCTGGTGCGGCAATTGGCTGACGGGTTGACCGCATTCACGGGTTTGAGCGATCTTCAGCCCAATGCGCCGTTGCTGGAGCAATGCGACGGGGTCTGGCTCGACTGCTTCCGTTCCGACTGGTTCGGTCCGGGCCTCATCGAGGGGTTGATTGGCCAGGGAAAGCGGGTCTGCGTGGTGTCGAGCGACCTGCACCGGCGCGATACGGCGCTGCAGTGGTCGATCATAAAATCGGCCAAATGCATCGATAGCAGCCGGCTCTATTTGTGCACCGACGCGCCCGAGGCGGCGCGGGATTATTTTTCGGGAGAGTGAAGATGGCGATCAAGGCAGTCATTTTCGACATGGACGGCGTGCTGATCGAGGCCAAGGAATGGCACTATGACGCGCTCAACCGGGCGCTCGGTCTGTTCGGCTTCACCATTGAGCGCCACGAGCACCGCACCGTCTATGACGGCCTGCCGACGCGCACCAAGCTGCAACGTCTGAGCGTGGAGAAGAAACTTCCGCCCTATCTTCATGACTTCCTCAATGAGATGAAGCAGCGCTACACGATGGAGATCATCTATGAGCGCTGCCGGCCGCGCTTCGACCACGAATACGCGCTGTCGCGTCTGAGGATGGAAGGCTACCATCTGGCGGTGGCCTCGAATTCCATGCGCGATACCGTGACGCTGATGATGGAAAAGGCGAGCCTTGCGCCCTATCTCGATTTCAAGCTGTCCAACCAGGACGTCACCAAGAGCAAGCCGGACCCGGAAATCTATCTGAAGGCGATCGAGCGGATGGGGCTTTCCCCCAAGGAATGCCTGATCGTCGAGGATAATCCCAACGGCATCAAGGCCGCGACCGCCTCCGGCGCGCATGTGATGGTCGTGAAGGAAGTGGACGAAGTCAATTATGCCGGGATCAAGGCGCGAATCGCCGAGATCGATCAGGCAGCCAAGTCAGTGGGGTCGGCGGCATGAAGATCGTTGTGCTGATGGGCGGTGAAAACCTCGACATCAAGAGCGAGCTCTATCCGCTCTACATGACCGAGTTCAACGAGGAACTGGTTCTGGAGCGCCAGATCGCCGGCCTCCAGAAGCTTTTCCCGCGTGAGATCATCTTCTGCGTCAGGTCCGCCGATATCCGCAAGTTCAATGTCGATGACGTGATCCGCCAGACCACCGATAACGGTCTCTGCGTCGAGGTCGCCGGGCCGACGGCGGGCTCGGTCTGCACCGCGCTTCTGGCAGCTGAACATATCGACGAGAACGAGGAGATCGTGCTGGTCGCCGCCGACGAACTGGTCGAGGCCGATCTTGACGGTATCGTCAAAGCCTTCCGCGAGCGCGACTGCGATGCCGGCGTGCTGGCCTTCCGCTCGGTGCATCCGCGCTATTCCTTCGCATTGCTCGGTGAGGACGGCGATGTCTGCGAGGTCGCCGAAAAGCGGCCGATCAGCAAGCATGCGCTGGTGAGCTTCTATTATTTCCGCAGCGGCAAGGATTTCGTGCGCGCGGCGCTCAACGTCGTGCGCAAGGATCGCAAGATCAACAACGCTTTCTATATCAGCCAGACCATCAACGAGATGATCCTGCGTCACGCCAAGGTCGGCATCGAGTTCATCAGCAATGACAGGTTTCATCCGTTGAAGACGGAGATGCAGCTTGCGCAGTACATCTCCCAGCTCAACGACCACAAGGAAGGGCTGCTGCATTGAAGACCGCGCGGCTCGACGACATGGTGAAGGGCTGGTTCATCGGCAATTTCGATCCCAGCCTTGCAAAGACCGAGGATGTGGAGGTCGCGGTCAAGCGTTATGATCGCGGCGACAGCGAGGCCATGCATTTTCACAAGGTCGCCACTGAATACACCGTCGTGGTGCAGGGGCGGATCCGGATGAACGGTATCGAGTATGGCGCCGGCGACATCATCGTGATGGAGCCGGGAGAGGCGACCGATTTCGAATGTCTGGAGAATGACAGTATCAATGTCGTGGTGAAGCTTCCGGGCGCAACGGACGACAAATATATGGGAATGGCCCGGCAGGATTGAAGTGTATCGGGACTGAAAGTCCGGCGAACTGCGCAGGATATAGTTCTCGGGTGCTCCGTAACGGCGTTATATTTCGTAGCTCTACATCCGTTTGGGTTACGTGTAGTGTATGAGCTTATCAAGCGGGGGCACGCTGATCGTAGGGTGTGAGAAGATGGACAAAGGCGAAATCACATTTCTGTTTCAGGGCGTGGTGGACAAGTCTTTTCTGCGCGGCAGCTTCGCTGCGGTCAGACGCTTTTTTCCCTCCTCCAGGATCATTCTGTCGACCTGGGTCGGGACCGATACCGCAGGCCTCGACTGCGATGAAGTGGTGCTGTGCGAGGATCCGGGCTTTTTCTACTATTCCCCGCGCGCCGGCGAGAAGCCCAATAATGTCAATCGCCAGATCGTCGGCACCCGCGCCGGGCTGGAAAAGGTCGATACCCGTTTCTGCTTCCGCATGCGCACCGATTTCAGGCTGACGGGCGACGGATTCCTGCGGTTTTTCGATGCCTATCCGGACAGCGTCGATGCCTATCAGGTGTTTTCGCACAAGCTGCTGGCGGCCTGCTATTTTTCGCGCAATCCGCGCTCGCGGGTGAGCTTTCCGTTCCACCCCTCGGACCTCGCCTTCTTCGGCTACACCGACGACATCCGCAAGATGTTCGACGTGCCGCTGATGACCGAGGAGGAGGCGAACTGGGATACGGGCGGCCAGCGCTACAACCGCTACACGCCCGAGCAGCATATTTTCGTCAATGCGCTGCGCCGCGATGGCCGGCATGTGCCATGCGCCTATTATAAGGACGCCAATCCGCAGGCGATCCTCGAAACCGAGAAATATTTCGCCTCGAATTTCGTCTTCCTCACCTTCGACCAGTTCGACCTGATGCCCTCCAAGCCGACCTTCGTGATGAAGGTGCATCCGAACTCGTTCATGACCTGCTACACCCATAATGAGTGGATCGGGCTCTACCGCAAGCATGTAGACGCCAGCACGCCGGTGCCTGCGGAAGACCCCGAGCGCGAGCGGATTGAAAAGTTCTACAAGCCCTACAAGATCTGTCGTCTGATCGGCAACGTCATCTCGCTGCCGTTCAAGAGCAAGGTCCGCCGCCGGGCAATCCGCACCGGCGTGCTGGAGTTTTTCCTGCTGCCTAGATAGTCCAGACCAGCGTATTCTTACTCTTCCGATTTGGCAAAGGTGCTGATCTGCTCTGGCGATAGAATGCTCGCGAATCTGGTAGCGGATGAGAAATGTTTGGACGATGTCATGGAATCGGGAGCGCCGTTAGGCCTAAAATCAAAAAAAGTCAAGAGACCTCTTGAAAAAGATAAGTTTCGGACATATTCATAATAATGAGACGCGGTTAGAGGTGGTTCGGAAAATCTGCACAGCGAGGATAAGTGGAATTTCTGCCTGAGATCGGCTTAGATGCCGGGAACAGGAGATACCATGACGAGACGACCGCGCCGGAACCATAGCCCGGCTTTCAAGGCGAAGGTGGCGCTTTCCGCCATCCGAGGTGAGCAGACGCTGGTGGAATTGTCCCAGCAGTTCGATGTGCACGCGAACCAGATCAAACAGTGGAAAGATCAGCTCCTTGAGGGGGCGACCGGCGTTTTCGGCGATGAAGCCAAGGCGGAACCGGCAGGCCCGACCGTGGACGTCAAAACGCTACATGCCAAGATCGGCGAACTGACACTGGAGAACGATTTTTTAGCCGGAGCGCTCGGCAAGGCGGGATTGCTGAGCGGAAAGAAATGATCGACCGC